>NZ_JAFNOY010000012.1:0-71505 GCF_026536055.1 Lactobacillus sp. B4015 | reverse complement strand
ATTGTCGTGAGCATAAACTTGCCAACACGTTTAGCACGTGAAGGAGTTTGATCTTTTTTAACCATATTCTTCATATCTCTTTCAATATCAACAAATATACTATCGAACATAGTACTACTGTTCCTGATTAACCAAAGATTTTTTGCTATTCTTTTACCAAATTTAAATATTTTATTAACAATTTCAAAGTTTCTCCAGCTTACGGCTGGCACTATAAGCGAAATAAAGCGGTATCAAAATAATAAATGGCATAAAAAGAAACGAAAATACCATCAGTATTAAAATTTTTTCCGGCTTATGCCACATTTCACTTTCAGCGGTTGTTAAAACAAAAACAGCAAAGATAACTATAGTAGCTATTTCCAATAAACAGATGATTGCTAAATCTTTTGCGCCTACCATTCGATAAACAAATAGCCACATTGATGCTGGCAATAAACAAAACCAACCAGAAAAACGAAGCCAAAAAGTTATTTTTTTCCGAAATTTTTCTTGTTCCATTTTTCTCCTTACATTCAAAAAACCTTGATATAAAAACAATATCTCTAATTATATCAATGTAGTCTTTAACAGACAATTTTTTCATTATTCAAAAATTTACTTTATTTTAGCTTTCGTCATACTTTTTTCACATTTACTTTGTATACTAAGGCTGTGACATGATATGAGATAGTCTTATATCATGTCACACTCAACTTTTTGTTTTTCATTCATACTCCTCCAAGTATAAATAATGAAAAAACCGAAATGACTTTAAGGGTCATTTTCATATCTATCCCTTTCGACTCACGTGTATTACGTGGGTTTTTCTATGCCTTTAAAACTTCTAAAGAAATTCTTTACACTTTTATAAGGTATTTTCTAACTTTACTTCAGAATTAACGCTTATTATTACTAACTGTAGTAAGCGAAAAAGCTTGCTACATACTCCCACTTTTTATTTCATTCATTCTTACTCCTTCAAAGTAGATGAAAACTAACAAGGCTCGCAAATGTTGCGAGCCTTTTTCCTTTGTTATAGGATAAGCATATTAATGTATACACTTACAAACGAAAGGTCCATTAGATGTTTTCCCCCTCTATTCAGCACTTATTAGAAGAAAAATCTGGTTCATTTATTATTCCAGCTACAAGAATAGCTTTTGTTGAAGATGATAATCCTCTTTACCATGCCTTTTTAATTTTGACGAAAGTCAAATATTCGAAAATTCCTGTTCTCGACCGCAAAAGTCGTGTCGTCGGTCTACTCAGTCTAGCCATGATTACTGATAAAATGATGACAACTGACAGCATTACCCTTGAGCCATTAAATCAACTAAAAGTGCGCGACGTTATGCAAATTGAGTTTGATAAAATCAACTTTGCGCAGACGACTTTGGAAACTCAGCTGCATTTACTAGTTGATAATGCGTTTTTACCAGTAATCGATGATTATGGTGTCTTCCAAGGGTTATTAACAAGACGTGAGTGGATCAAAGCGTTTAACTATGTGGCTCATAATTTTGAGCAAAAGTACAAAGTTCTACCTAAAAAATAACAATAAATAAAAAATAACATCCGTTATTACTTTTTTACTACAATTTTTAAGAGTATTTTTTAACACCTGTACAAAATATGTACTATAATGATCTTAATAGAAATATATAATTACTATAGCTTAACTATATGGCATTTATATTACTATGTTGCTTATAATCAAATAATAACTATGTGTATTTTTTAATATGTGCTTAAACATAAATAGTTGTTGTAAAAAGTTGGCTTTATAAGCGTAAAAATAAATTGATTAAAATAAAAAACGAAGTAGGTTTCTCTTTTTATCAGTCAGAATGGAAGATACTAAGATGACAAATAAAACAATTTCTGAGCAATTAACATTTTTAATCCAAGCAATTATTAAAGATTGGACGTATCCTGGGGGGCAGGAACTAACTTTAAAGCAACGGCAAGATTTAGTTGCTCAATTAAAAAAAATCGTACATGATTCAGACGACATGAATGAAGCCAGAATAATCGCAGATGCATTTTATAAAGATAAAGTTGTCAAACACTTTAGATCTATGGATACAAACTTTTCGTGGATTTTTGAAATTATACAACACGAATTAGTTTCGGCGAGTCGTTTACAAAATTTACTACTGGATTTGGCTCATGAAGAACACTTTTCAGATAAAGGAATCAAAAAAATCAATCATTATTTTGCGGAATCGTCTGATCACGGCGATAATGACAACTTTATTACTTTGTCTTCGTCGGATGTTATTGATTCAATAAGCCGTGCTAAGACATTTCAAGTTGATCATACCGCCAAAAAAGATAGTGATACTAAAACACCGGTATCGGAAAGGGCGCAAGTTAATAATGATACGGAAATAGACGAGCCTAAAAGTCACGCTGACAACATTATTAATTTAAAAGATTATTGAAGAAAAAAGAAAGTTAAATCATTTAATACTGTTAGCTCTGCTTCTATTCAAATTTATTTGGACGGCAGCTTTCACCAAAGCAAAGTATGTTAGATTTAGCTTTCTTTTTTTGCCATTTTTAGTTCGACTAAAATTTTCAATCTAATTTAGACTTATTCTAATTAAAGTAAGTAATTTAGTGTTAAAATTGGAAGCAAATAATTTTATTTTAGTCACTGGAGGAAACAGACAATGAGTTTAAGACGGCAATGGAAGTTTATTCTTGTACTAGTAATTGGTGCAATTGGCCTTATATGCCAATTTGGCTTTCACACCAAAAATTTGTTTCAAATCGGTAACTTGCAGTTTCCGATTCAAGCACTATTGATTGATGTTGTGGGCATCATGATGACAATTTCATTATTAGGTGAAATTGTCAGTGATTTTAAATCTGGCCGTTACGGTGTTGACATCTTGGCAGTTATCGCAGTTATTTCAACTATTTTAATTGGCGATATCTGGGCAGAATGGATGATTTTAGTCATGATGACTGGTGGACAAACATTGGAAGATTATGCTACCGGCCAAGCCGACAAAGAATTAAGATCTCTTCTCAGCAATTCACCCACAATCGCTAATAAAATAGTTAATAGCGAGTTAGTGTCAGTTAAAGTAGAAGACTTAAACATTGGCGATCACGTTTTAGTCAAACCGGGCGAACAGGTTCCGGTAGACGGAAAAGTGGTCAGTGGAGAATCAAGTTTCGACCAGTCCTCATTAACTGGCGAATCCGTGCCAGTGCACAAAAATATTGGTGATGAATTAATGTCTGGCTCGATTAACGGCAGCGTAGCAGTGGAAATGGTTGTCACAAAGAAAGCAAACGATTCTGAGTACCAAACTATTGTTTCATTAGTTGAATCATCACAGGCTAAACCGGCAAAATTTGTTAAAATGGCTGATCGCTACGCTGTTCCTTTTACTATCATTTCCCTAGTAATCGGAATTGCAGCCTGGATTCATTCAGGTAATCCAATTAATTTCGCTGAAGTTATGGTAGTCGCTTCCCCTTGCCCGCTTTTAATTGCTGCACCGGTGGCTCTTGTTTCGGGCATGAGTTCAATGTCAAAACATCATATTATTGTTAAATCCGGTCCAACACTTGAAAAACTAGCTACGGCCAAGACCTTTGCCTTTGATAAAACTGGTACTTTGACTGAAAACCAACTGGTAATCGATGAGATTGTGCCTGCCAAAAGGACCTCTTTTAGCCAAGAACTACTATTAAGCTATGCTACAAGTGTTGAACAACAATCCAGCCATATTATTGCCAACTCTCTAGTTGATGTGACTGATAAAAAATTATTGAAACCTGCTACCGATATTAAGGAAACAACTAGCCAGGGAATCAGCGGGATCGTTGAAAGTCACTTAGTTAAAGTGGGTAAAATGAGCTTTGTGACTGAAGAAAAAGCAGCTCCTTCAGTTAACTCAACGGCAATTTATATTTCAGTTGATAATCAGTACGCTGGTTACATTACTTTTAAAGATCAGGTACGACCAGAAAGCCAGCAAACTATTGCTCGGTTAAAGCGGCAAAGTGGAGCTCACATCATGATGTTAACGGGTGATCACCAGGATGTAGCCGAAAAAATTGGTAAAACAGTTGGCGTGAACGATATTCGTTATAATTTATTACCTGCACAAAAAATTGAAGCAATTAAACAAGTACCAAAAGAAAAGCGTCCAGTTGTCATGACTGGTGACGGCATCAATGATGCGCCAAGTTTGACCGCTGCTGATGTTGGTATCGCCATGGGTGCTAAGGGGGCTTCTGCCGCTAGTGAAAGTGCTGATGCAATTATCATGGTCAATGATTTATCTAAAATTAATGATGCTGTAGCGATTTCTAAACATACAATGAAAGTAGCAAACGTTGATGTTTTAACTGCTATTACAATCGTGGTTATTATCGAATTAATCGCCTTTACCGGAGTTATTCCAGCTTTTTGGGGGGCAATTTTACAAGAAGTTGTTGACATGATTTCCATTAGCTTGGCTCTTTTGGCAAAAACTACACCGAAAAATCCGGCCCAAACAGGTATCGCAGAACCACAAAAATAATTTACCTACAAAAAGAACCTTGTAAATCGTTTGGTGTTCAAGGTTCTTTTTTCTTTTAAAGGTAAGTGTGGTTACATCTGAAACCATATTATTATCTTTAGTCATTTACCCTAATCAAAACCGACTCATATAAAGCCTAATGAGTTAAACAGCACATGAGTAATAACCGAATATCGCAAATCCTTTGTTTGAACGTAAACCCATGCCAAAATGCACCCTAAAAACCAATAGATCCAAATAAATTTGGTTAATCCAGGATCATGCGCAAAGCCAAAGACAAAACCACTAGCTAATATACCAACCCATTTATTGAAATTGGTATTATCAGAGAAAAACATATTAAAAAAAAGGCCACGAAAAATGGTCTCTTCAAAAACGGGCGCAATAACCGTAATCATCGGAATAAAAAAACTACCGGCGTGTTTTGAAATAGTATTAAGATCAGCTTGATTTGCTGAAGTAGTATTTACCCCAATATGAAGGATTAGTGTCAGTATGATTTCTGATAGAAGCATTAAAAATGCGGCTACCACAGCAAGCAATAATCTATTAGTTGACCAATGAGGTTTTTCGTTAAATTGCCAGTCATTTTTCTTATTCAACTGACCACAGTAATATCGCAGCAAAATAAGAAGGATTGCTAGCGTTACTACGAGTGTTAATGCTAGATAAATAACGGTATTTAGATGATAATTCTTAATTATTTTATTCGGAAAAAAATAAAATTGTTCAACCACCCCGTACATGACAAAGGCTAAAATGATGACAATTAAATTTCCTAGGAAATAAATAGCTTTTTTCATTTGACTTTTCCTTTAAAGTAACAGCCAATAAGTTAGACGATTCATTTATTATGGACGTTATTAACTCCGCGTGCAAGTTTCAAGAGGTAATTACCCAGCGACTATAATTATTCCCTGGGGAATAATTATAGTTGTTAAAGAAGGCTAAGCTCTATAAAGCTAGTACCATTATTTGTAACTACTTTGTGCGTGCTTTATTTGCTATTACTTTTCTTTTCTTTTTACTATAATAGAATTAGTCTTATTACTGACGGAGGAAATCATGAGCAATCTTTTTCAATTTTTCAGCCAAAATAAGCCATTTATTTGTTTGTCACTAATAATGTTGGCATCTTTTCTTGTTTTCTTAATTTCTTGGATAAAGGAACCACGTAGATTACTAAACGGAATTTTTTTTACAGTTTTTCTGTTAATGTTTGGCATCTGGCTGACCGTAGCAATTTTATCTACTAGTTTAAGGCCGCTAATTCTTTCTTATGAAATCCTACTAGTACTTTTTATTGGTGCAATTACCCTTATTGTCACTTTTTCTTGGTTATTCTTTCTTTGGAATGCCTATTTTGTTTGGAAACGAGAAACACACACTATGTCAAATCTCTTAACCCTATTTATCGGTATTGCCATTCTCGTCTCGTGGATTATAGCTTTAGTTGGTCCTTTCAATAACTTTCCTTCCTGGGCAAAAACACTACTATACACACCAATAGCTATCATTGATTATCTATTGTTTGTAGCTTATAATTTTTTGGTTAATTTAACGCTTTACCAAATTGTTCCACGACAATATAATCAAGATTATTTAATTGTCCTTGGTGCTGGTTTAGCCAAAGGCAATACTGTTACTCCTTTATTAGCAAGTCGTATCAATCGCGCTATCCAGTATGCGCAAAAACAAGTTGCTAAAGGACGCAAAATGCCTAAATTAATTATGTCTGGGGGTAAAGGTGGCGACGAACAAATTTCTGAAGCTGAAGCAATGTCCCAATATGCTGTTGGCCGTGGAATCAAACCCGATTACATTATTTTAGAAGCTCAATCCAAAAACACTTTTCAAAATATGAAGTATTCAGCTGCTGCTGCTTTTAATGATTTTGGTAGTAAAAATTATCGTGCTAAATTTTTCAGTAATAACTATCACATCTTTCGGGCCGCATTATTCGCTAAAAAAGCTGGCCTTAACGCTAATGGCGTGGGAGCTTATACCAGATTTTACTTTCTTCCCAACGCTATAGTAAGAGAATTCGCGGCTATCCTTGTGCTTAACAAAAAGCGTCATCTTATTATTACTTTGTTAATTATTGTTTTCTTTATTATTTATGCCCTTTTACAATTAACTGGGCTCGCTCATTAATCTAATATTCAACTTTAAGCTTAGAGCATATTTTAAGAAATATGCTTTTTGTTTTATAAAAATAATTTTTAGTTAGCAATTTTGTGGCAATAAAGTTAATATATTATAAATACTATTAACAAACTTTAGATTTATTTAATTATAAATGTTAAACTGTTTTTTATGATTATTTAACTAGAGGGAAAAGGAAAACAGCAAAATGCTTCAATTAAAGAACTTACGCAAGTCATATCATGTTGGCGATTCTGTAACCCATGCTTTGGATGACGTGTCCATTTCATTTCGAAACCAGGAATTTATAGCAATACTAGGGCCCAGTGGATCGGGCAAAACGACAATGCTAAACGTTATTGGTGGTCTTGACCGCTATGATAGCGGCGACTTGGTTATCAACGGGAAATCAACCAAAAATTTTAAGGAAACTGATTGGGACGCATATCGTAATAATTCTGTAGGCTTTGTTTTTCAGAATTACAATTTAATTTCACACTTATCAATTATCGCAAACGTTGAGTTAGGTATGAACCTATCTGGCGTTCCTGCCTCTGAGAGGCGCAAGCGTGCGATTGATGCCTTATCAAAAGTTGGCTTAAAAGATCATATCGCTAAAAACCCTAATCAGTTATCTGGTGGACAAATGCAACGGGTCGCAATTGCTCGTGCACTTGCCAATAATCCCGACATTCTTTTGTGTGACGAGCCCACGGGTGCTTTAGATACTGAAACTTCGGTGCAAATCATGAAATTAATCAAGGAGTTGTCGAAAGATCGTCTTGTTGTCATGGTTACTCACAATTCTGATCTAGCTAAAGAATATGCAACTAGAATCGTTAATTTCCAAGATGGCCAAGTTTTAGATGACTCAAACCCGTTTACACCTATTAATGAAAAAGACACGTTTAATTTAAAGCGGACAAAAATGTCATATTGGAATGCCATCAAGCTGAGCTTTACCAACATCATGACTAAAAAGGGGCGTACCACTTTAACCGCATTTGCCTCTAGTATAGGGATTATATCAATTGCCATTGTCTTGTCCCTGTCCAACGGTTTTCAAAAACAAATTGA
The DNA here is from genome assembly GCF_026536055.1 of Lactobacillus sp. B4015. Classification (NCBI taxonomy): domain Bacteria; kingdom Bacillati; phylum Bacillota; class Bacilli; order Lactobacillales; family Lactobacillaceae; genus Lactobacillus; species Lactobacillus sp. B4015. Next base: position 63,754 of record NZ_JAFNOY010000012.1, on the reverse strand, counting down.
TACTACTATGAGCAAAGCCTTGGCGAAGTATCCGGTAACAATTACGAAAACCGAAACTGACCTCAATAGTATTAGAGATCGTGACGAAGCTGACAAAGAAAAAAATGTTAAAAATCGGGGTTATATCATCGCTAAACAGGATAGACTACTAAAATCCTCCCATGAAAACAAAATTACGCGCGAATACATCAATTATGTTAAAAAAATCAATCCCAAATATGCCAATAATATTTCTTATCAAGTTGGTGCTAATCTTAATTTAATTGGTAATGATAATGGCCAGATAAAACCTGTCCAGTTTTCACCTCTGCCAGCCGGAACTGCCGCCTCCCAAGCTTACGAACAAATGCAGTCCCAAGCTGCTAGCATTTCCTTTATGGGTTCATCAGTTTTTCCAACTTCACTTGATCAAAGCAAAGGAAACTTCCTTAAAGATAATTACCAGCTTCTTTCCGGAACATGGCCCAAAAAGGCAACCGATTTAGTTATGGTAGTAGATAATAAAAATTCGCTTAATCTTAATGTTCTGAAGAACATCGGCATTAAGATAAAGTCAGGTGAAAAAATAGACTATCACAAGGTGATCGGCAAAGAATTTAAAGTAGTTTCTAACAATAATTATTATCAAGAATTACCGACTGGCATGTTTATTCCTAAAAAGCCTGATAGGGCGATGTATGGTAATAGCAAAATTAAATTGCGTCTAGTCAGCGTAATTCGACCCAAAAGTGCGGATTCAATGGCCTTGCTTTCTGAAGGCATTGTCTACAGCGATAAATTAGCTGTTAAAATCATTAATGAGAATCAAAACTCTGATATTGTTAAAGCTCAGAAAAAAACTTCTCGCAATGTTATGACTGGACAAAATATGAATGCCGCTGTTAAGAAGCAAATGATGCAATCAATCGGCGGTTCTAGTCTTCCCGCCGGGATTATGATCTACTCTAATGATTTTGACTCTAAAGACAAGGTTTTAGACTACCTTGATAAGTGGAACAAGGGTAAAAAGAAAAAAGATCAGATCCTTTACACTGATATGTCTAGCGCGGTTACTTCCATGACTGGTGGTTTACTCAGCGGAATTACAACTGTGCTAGTCGCCTTTGCAGCAATTTCACTCATAACCTCGATGATTATGATTGGTATTTTAACTTACACATCTGTGCTAGAGCGAACCAAAGAAATTGGAATTTTAAAGGCCCTTGGAGCAAGAAAGAAAGATATCACACGAGTATTCGATGCCGAAACGTTTATCTTAGGAATTTTTTCTGGTGTATTAGGTGTTGTCATCGCTCAATTGCTTGTTTTCCCGATTAATAGTATCTTGTATTCGATCACTAACCTTGCAAATGTTGCGCAACTTAATCCCCTTCACGCGCTAATCTTAATAGTTATTTCTACTATTTTAACCGTGTTAGGCGGGCACTTACCTGCACGAATGGCAGCTAAGAAAGATGCAGCGATTGCTTTAAGAAGTGAATAAAACCGTTAAAAGCAATTATTATGTTACATGTGAAACATAATAATTGCTTTTTCCCTGCTTAAATTTTTTTGAATAAATATCATGTTTCTTTTTGTAGCTAGTTGACAAATTGGTATATGCCAATTTATAATAAATTTATGATATTTTGGAGGCGTAATTATGAAAATCATCGTTACAGATAGTAAAGAAAATGGCAGCACTAAAGGTTTTAAGCTTTTTGAAAAAAGCATTAACAACGGTGCTAAGGTAATCGGCTTAGCTACTGGCTCTACCCCAGTAGGCCTATATCATGAATGGACTGAAAGTGATCTTGATAATACCAACTTGATCAGTATTAATCTAGATGAATATGTTGGCTTAACTTCTGATAATGATCAAAGTTATCATTACTTCATGCAAAAAAATTTGTTTGCAAAGAAACCTTTTAAAAAGTCATACATTCCTGATGGTATTAAAGCAATTAACGATCCACAAGGTGCATCTGATGATTACAACCAAATTATCGCTGAAAATCCAATCGACATTCAGCTTCTAGGTTTAGGTCAAAACGGTCATATTGCTTTTAACGAACCAGGAACACCTTTTGATTCGGTAACTCATGAAGTTAAATTGACTGAAAATACCATTGAAGCCAATTCACGTTTCTTTAGTAAGATTGAAGATGTGCCAAAATCTGCAATTTGTATGGGTATTGCAAATATCATGGCAGCAAAAGAGATTGTCATTATGGCCTTTGGTGAAAACAAAGCGGATGCTGTTAAGAAGATGGTTGAAGGCCCTGTAACCGAAGATGTACCTGCTTCAATTTTGCAAAAACATGATAATGTAACACTTATTGTCGATAATGCTGCTGCAAGTAAGCTTAGTGCTAGTGCAAAGAATTAGATAATAAATTAACAAAGATAGAAAAAAGATGCATTAATGCATCTTTTTTTGTGTCCTAAAACAATAAATTCTAAGCAGATATAAATTGGTGCATATCGCTAGGCTAACAAAATAATCCGTATTATGATTAAGTTGAATCATGAGAGGATGGTGATAAGTTGAAGCGAAGTAAAAAGTGGTTACTGGTAGTGTTAATGATTTTATTATTACCCTTGCCAATTTACTTTCTATGGGAAACTAGTGGTTTTTGGCAAAAGTATTTAAAGATTAAACTACCCAGTATGGGGACACTAAATCCAGTACTAGAATGGTATTTAATCGTTGTCAGCGCTGTTGTCCTTTTAGTTTTAATTATTAGTTTATTAGTTGTCCTATTTTGGCCTGTTCAAAGGTACTTTATTTTGATTCACAAGCATGACGGACAAGTCAAAGTTACTAGCAAAGCAATTAATGGCTACGTCATGAATTCATTGGCAGATTTGCCTTTTATTAATAAAGTCAAGGTTGATTCAAAACTCACTAATCATAAGATCAACATCAAAATTAGTGGTAATCTTGGGCGCGGTGAAAATGTCAGTGCCCTTCTCGAAAATTACTTAGAAGAGTTAAAGAACAACCTTAACCGGTTATTGGGAATTGAACAGAAGCCAAAGATCAAAATCAAATTTGTTAATTATCAAAACCCCGATAAACCAGAGACGCGCGTTCAATAAAGGAGGCTGAAATGAACGAAATTTTACAAAAACACCTCCCAGAAATATGCGGTGCTGTAATCGGCTTGTTACTAGCATTTTGTTTTTTGGGACTAGGATTTTTTAAAACTATTTTTGTAGTCGTAATGTTAGTAGTTGGTTTTTTAGTCGGACACTATTGGCCCCTGCTGAAAAGTCTTGTAAGTAAACAATAATTGAAAGGAACTTAATATGGTACAAAATAATAATCAAAGTAGTGCAAACAACTCAAGCAGCTCAAAGCAAGAAATTAAGGGCGACTTAAAGTATGACGAAAAAGTCATTCAAAAGATTATTGGTATTGCTCTCTCAGATGTTAAAGGCTTATTGGATGTTAACGGCGGCTTTTTCTCAAACTTAGCTGACAAGATTGTTAACAACGATGATGTTACCAATGGTGTTAATGTTGAAGTTGGTAAAAAGCAAGTAGCAGTTGATATCGAAATTATTGCTGAATACGGTGTTGAAATTCCTAAACTTTATGATGAAATCAGACAAAAGATTTACGACAAGGTTAAGGAAATGACGGGCTTAGACACGGTTGAAGTTAATGTCACCGTTGTTGATATCAAGACTAAAGAAGAACACGAAAAAGATTCAGTCAGTCTGCAAGATCGGATTACCGGTGCAACACAAGATGCCAAGGATAAGATTGGCGAACAAAAAGATAAGGTTGAAGACAAAGTCGAAGATAAAAAAGAAGACCGCGTTAAATAATCACCCTTTAGCAGGATAAGTTTTAAAAAGTGAAGTAGTACACTTAAATGCTACGTCACTTTTTTGGTTTCACGTGAAACGAAGTACTTTTTATCAAAGCAAAGTAGCACAAAAGCCGTCTAATTTAGCTGGATTTTTTATGTAGCAATAACTAAATCTACCGCCATTAACAACTAAGATAACCTCTTAAATTTTATACCAGTTATTGCATAAAAATATTGCCAGTTTATTACTGTTTAAAAACAAAATAATATACCAAAAATTGACGACTGTTTTTTTAGCACTGCTCAGTTACTTGGTTTCACGTGAAACAATAACTATTGATCTAAATATTGAAAAATATTTGGTTGTACTCAGTAATTTTTTAACTATTTTATACAAAATCACTTGACTTTTTAGTGGCAATTTCAATTAACTTTTTACTTGTATGCCACTATATCTCGTATTAAACTAGATAAGAATCTATATATTGTATTTAAGAAAGAACGTGATTCAAGTTATTGTTTTAAGCGGGCCAATTGGAGCCGGTAAATCCAGTTTAACCAGTATTTTAGCCGAACATTTAGGTACTCAGGCCTTTTATGAGGGAGTTGATAATAATCCAGTTCTTCCTTTATATTACAAGGACATGAAGCGGTACACTTTTTTACTTAATATCTACTTGCTCAATCATCGGTTAGCTCAAATTAATCAGGCAGTCAGAGAAAAAAATAGCGTTTCCGATCGTTCAATTTATGAAGATGCACTCTTTTTCCAAATGAACGCTGAAAGTAAGGTTGCCGACCCTACTGAATTTAAAATTTATGACAGTCTGCTTGAAAATATGATGGAGGATACTCCTGGAAATCCAAGCAAAAAGCCTGACTTACTAATTTATATTCGCGTATCTTTAGACACAATGTTAAAACGCATTGAAAAACGTGGCCGTTCTTATGAGCAAATTAGTACTAATCCTAGTCTGAAAGATTACTACGCACGTTTGATTCGCTACTATGAACCATGGTATGAAAACTATGATGCATCTGCCAAAATAGCAATTGACGGTGATCGGTATGATTTCATCGGTAACGAAGACGCTAAAAAAGAAGTTTTGAACCAGATTGATAATAAATTGCGTGAAATCGGCAATTTGAAATAAAGAAGGAACGTGATGACAGTTATTGTTTTAAGTGGCCCAATTGGAGCCGGTAAATCCAGTCTAACCAGTATTTTAGCTAAATATTTAGGAACTAAGCCTTTCTATGAAAGTGTTGACGACAATCCTGTCTTGCCACTTTTTTATGCTGACCCTAAGAAATATGCATTTTTACTGCAAGTCTTTTTCCTAAATACACGCTTTCGTAGTATCAAAGATGCGCTAACCGATGATAACAATGTGCTTGATCGTTCCATCTATGAAGATGCACTCTTTTTCCAAATGAACGCAGACATTGGCCGCGCAACTACTGAAGAAGTTGACACCTATTATGAGCTTTTGAATAATATGATGAATGAGCTAAAGCATATGCCAAAGAAAAATCCTGACTTGCTTGTTCACATTAATGTTTCTTATGACACAATGCTCAAACGAATTCAAAAGCGTGGCCGACCATACGAACAGCTCAGTTATGACGCAACGCTTGAGAATTATTACAAACGGCTCTTACGTTATTACAAGCCATGGTATGAAAACTATGACTACTCGCCAAAAATGGAAATAAATGGCGATGAACTTGACTTTATGACGGATGAGCACGCTCGCGAAGTTGTTTTAGAGCAAATTGTTGCTAAATTAAAGGAAATGGGCAAGTTGCCTGAATCGTGGGATAAGTCAGCACCTCAGATTAGTAAGTAAGTCTAGCTGACATTTAAAAGCGTCTGGGAAAAACCCTAATGAATCAAAGCTTTATTGTACTGAGCCGTAAAAGTTAGATACTCTTACGGCTTTTTCTTGACCTCAAAAGAAAAATGCAAACTAAAAGGCCTGACGCCGATGGAATATCGACAACAGGCTATAGTTAGCAAGAAATATTGTTTGGCCAATTTTACAGTTCAGTACATAATAAACCATGATTTAATATGATTCTTTCATAAGTAAAAGTCTAAAATTATCTAAAATTATCTAAAAATGGTCATTTCTCAAACTCTTTTAATTTACCATATATTTATTGTAAAAAGGTCATTTTATCATCAATCAATGTAAAGTTGGCCAATACTCTTTATTAGCAGCGTATAATTCATCTAAAACTTTTTGACCAATATGATAGTCTGGGATTGTCTTATTTAAAACGACGGCTTCTAAAGCCACCTGATATGAACCAGACAGGGCTGCATCTACAGTACGTTTTTCATAAGCCTTTTGCAATTCCATCATTCCTTTATAGAAGGTTGGGATCTTGCCAATGTTAATTGTTTCAGCCCCCATGCTGCCAATGTATGCAGGCACTTCAACAACTGCATCAGTATCAAAATTAGCAATTGCCCCATTATTCTTTTGGTTAACTGTGAACCGCTCACGCGTGTTGTGAATGATTGCGTTGGCGATATCAACAATATAATTGCCATGAACACCAGAGTTTAACGATGATCCTTTGGCCGTGCCTGCTTTTAAAACGCGACGACATTCGTCAAAAATCCGTTTTTCACGGCCTTGCATTACCCAATCGCCACGAGTAAAGTTGACATCCGATTCAGCCATCATTACATCAGGCATTAAGTAATATTGTAAGTAGCAGTTGGGGAAGTATTCTGGGAAGCGCTTAAAGATCGTAATCATTCGTTTATAAGTATCGATCCAGTACTTATCATCAAGCGTTTCGTCATTCCATTGCGCTAACGTGTCGATTTTGCCATCCTCAACGTCTTTGCGTAAGTCTGGCAATAAATCATGACCATTTTCATCAATCATTGAAGTCCACCAGCCAAAGTGGTTCATTCCAAAGTACTTAAAAGTGATATCTTTCAAGTCTTTATGAAAGTATTGCGCAATCGCACCCTCAATTGAAATTGGCATATCACAAATACAAATAACTTTTGCTTCAGGAAATTCGCGGTAAATTGCTTCTGACAAAATCGCTTCTGGATTCGTGTAGTTGAGAATCCAAGCGTCCGGACAAATTTCTTTGACTTTTTTAATGATGTCAATAATTGCTGGAATAACTCTCATTGCAAACGAGAAGCCACCCAAACCGCAAGTTTCCTGCCCGATAACGCCATTACGAATGCAAATTTTTTCATCAATCGCACGCTGTTTATTTAGACCTGGACGAATCTGCATAAAGAGATAGTTCGCACCTTGCAAAGCTTCATCGAGATTAGTTGTATAAGAGACTTTGACCGGTGAGCCTGTTTCTTTGTAGTACATTTTAGTATATTGACCTAAGAGCGATACACGTTCTTTATCAGTGTCATACAAAACCAGTTCATTCATTTCCAGGTCTGCAGATCTTTGCCGTAAAACTTCCAAAATACTTGGTGATTGAGTTGAGCCACCACCGATAATTACAAATTTATTTGCCATAATTATATACCTTCCAGTTTATTTAGTTTTGCGTTGAATGTTGCTTTAAATATTCTAAATACTTGTCTACTTTTTCATGAACTTCTTCAACACCAACTCCCAAAACAATTTGAATATTATTATCCTTTTGCATAATGCCACTAGCACCAGTTTTATGTTTTAACAATTCCATATTCAATTTATTTGCGTCTTTTACATCAACCCGCAAACGAGTATAACAATTAATCATGCTACTAATATTATCTGGACCACCCAAACCAGCTACAATGTTTTTAGTCTGGTTATCAAAATGTTTAGTGGAGACTGAATTATTTTTAGCCTCATTTTCAAATTCAACTTGGTCTTCTTCTTCATCTTCGGTTTCTGCACCATTCAAAAGTGCAGGATCAGCATTCGCACGTCCGATTGTTGGAATGTTAAAGCGTTTGATAACATAGACGAAAACAAAATATTCAAGCAAAGCAGTAATGACGAACATGATCGGAATCAAATACTGATGTCCGAGCCTTGCCGGAAAAGCAAAACTATTAATAATCATGTTAATTCCGGTATCGAACTGAATATCAATTCCTACTAAGTTGGTTAAGAATAAGCTAATACCGTAGACAACTGCGTGTGCTAGCCAGAGAATCGGTGAAAGAAAGAGAAACATGAATTCAAGTGGTTCCGTTACCCCTGCCAAAAACGCAGTTGTTACAGTCGGAATTAAAATTGCTGCAACCTTTTGCCGATTTTTAGGCGTAGCCATTTTCCAGAATGCAAATGCAATTCCGATCGGTAAAGAGATTGAGCCAAAGTTAGACAAATAGCCAATCGAAGGATGCATTGCAGTAATATGACTAGGGTTGCCTAATTCTGCCAACCAAATGTTAAATGCACCGGTATATAACTTACCAGCAATTTTTGCTGTGCCCCCTAACGGAGTATAAAACAATGGCATCCATAAGAAGTGATGCAAGCCTACTGGCAATAGCAACCGATTTAGCAGTCCATACAGGAAAAAGCCAATTGAACCAGTAGTTGACATTACTTTAACAATATCCTCAATCAAAGTGTTGATTGCTGGCCATACATAAGTAATTACAATAGCAAACAAGATAGTTACAAAGACTAGAATAATATAAACTGATTTTGTACCAGCATAAGGTGAAAGATACTTGTGTAGTTTGATATTACCCCATTTATTGACCATCCAACCAACTAAAATTCCCAAGATAATTCCTAAAAAGACACCCATATCAGTAACTTGAACACCAAAGACCATGTTTTGTCCAGTTCCATATAACCCCTGAGTACCTGGCTTTGCTAACCGATGAGTCAGTTGAAGCCATGAATTATTGGCGAATAAAAAGATTAAATAAGTTACTATTCCCAAAATAGCTGCATCAGTCTTATATTTTGGTTTTGCTAAAGCTGTTGCAATTCCAACACAGAAAATACAGCTTAATTGTCCAATCATGCCACTTGATAAGATATTATAAATAAAATTACCGGTATCTTTAAAAATAGTTGGCATTAAATCTAGCTTTAATATGGCACAAACAGATAAAATGATTCCTGTCACAGCCATGAACATAACTGGTTGAATAATTGCCCGCGAAAAAACATTTGCGGACTTCATAAACTTGCCTTTCACAATTATTACCTCCCTTTGTTAAGTATCAATCGTTACCGCTTTACACAATAGGATAAGGAATAACCTCAATTCCATTATCACGCAGTTGGGCTTTAAAGGTTGAATCGCATAAAATTGCTACTTCCTTAATTCTTGGTACATTAAACGAGGAACCAAAGTAGAGCGTCTCGTCAACAAATGCGGGATGAACCATAAATTCTGTTACTTCATCCTCTTTTAGCCGGTCAAGCACTACTTGAATTTCTTGCAGGCATTGCTTTTGATCAGCATGATATGACTTTTCTAAACTACGAATATGTGGATAATTCATTAAGTCATCAAAGCCCTCAATTTTTCTTTGGAAAGACAAATTAACCTGTTTTTCAATATCATAGCAGTTTCTCACTGGCAACCGATACTTAGTGGATATCCGCTCAGTAATATCTAAATTTTCAGCAAATGAATGAATGTGATGATGGCTATCCAAATGAGTCAACTTTATTCCTTGCTCTAATAAGTAATCAACTTGAGCACACCACTCCTTGTAAATCTCTTCAGGATCCATCGTTTCTCTATGAGCTTCATAACCTGGTAAATGATAAAATTCACCATTTTCGTCAACCAAAGTTTTTACCTTTGTTAGAGGTTTGCCAGTAGTGATATTCAGGTGACACCCAACTCCCAAATCAGGATTTTCTTTTGCAAGCTTAATCGCTTCCTGGCAACCTGGCATATTTGCCATTAATGTTGTTGATGAAACCATTCCATCTTTAAAAGCCTTAATAACACCACGATTTACAGCTAACGAATAGCCAAAATCATCAGCATTAATAATAACTTGCTTCATTCAATCACAGCCTTTCTTTTTTGATTTAATTTTATTAAGCGCTTTCTTTTAACAAAACTAATATAGTATAATTAAAAAGCTTCTACAATATGTCTTTTCCTTTTTGATATCGTTTTCAAAAATAGAAAATATTTTCAGATAGGTTGAAATTATGACACAAATTTTTCAGATCGATCGTTTATTCCCCAATAATAGTCTCCGCTCACAGGACATTCCCATTATTGAGTCAATTATTAACTCAATTACAACTAAAAAATCATTGGATATTCGAACTCTAGCACAAAAGAACTATATTTCCCCCGCTTCGATTAGTCGAATCGTTCGACGTGCCGGGTTCAGTAACTTCAAAGAGTTTATTTTCTTTTTATCCTCGCAGTTCAAAACGGAACCGTTAACTTCTTTTAACAATCTCCCTTTTGTTCACTGTAATCACGGCCCTGAGAAAATCGCAGCTTTTTTTAAAAAAATTCGTCAACAAAAGCGAGTTTATCTTTTTGGAGAAGGGTTTTGCACGATTTTAGTAAAATATGTCTACCGCAAGTTGCTACTCAAACGTATCTATGGTATTGATTTAGATGGAGTGGAAATTTCAATTGCTTCTGATCAAGCACCACACACGTTGATTACTTTTTCCCAATCTGGTGAAAATAAAAATGGTTTAATTAAAATTGCTGGTTGCAAAAAAGACGGCGGTAACATTATCACTATCACTGCCTCAGCAAATAGTACATATGCTTCAGTGGGAGATCTGTCTTTTATCGTGGATAGCGGAACAAATAACCCTGATCCTGAAAACGTCAGCCTCAATTTTTTCTATGGCAACACCATTAACCTACTTGAAAACCTCATTAATCAATACGTTTAAGACTAGTTATACTTAAGACAGTCTGTAACCATTTAAAACTTTTCCAAAACAAAAATCCTACTGAAATCATGTAGTGCTCCTGATAGTCAGGTTAATGTCTAACCTTTTAATTGCTCTTCAATTTTTCAGTAGGAACTTTTATTTTTCTTGGCTTATTCAAGCATAATAATCTAAATTAATTTTGCCAAAGATTAGCTTCATTTGGTCCAGTAAAGGTTTGATTAAGCAAAGAATTTGTTTTTGGATCAAAAGCGATTGTCTGGTTTGGTTTCCAGCGATTAATAAAATAAATCTGTCCGCCATAATCTAATTTCTGCCACTGTGCACTCCAATTGGTTGCTGGAACATGACCATGTTCCACATAATTCTTCATGCTTTCGATATGCAATAGTTCCTTGCTCTTTGCATTCTGAATCAAAAAGTACTTTCCTTTTGGAACTAATTGCCATTTCGAATAGTCTGATGACATATCAGTTAAACTTACTTGATCCTTATTTGGATCAAGTGTCAGATATTTTTTACTAGGAATATTCTGTAAAGTCTTTTTAGGGATAGCATAGCCACCATTCTTTTTGTAGACTCTAAAATAATCAATCGACCAGGATTTAGGAAACGTTGCATTTCCTTTACCAGAACCAGCATCAGTATAGATATTCAAAATTGTACCCATTGGATAATCTGGTGCTTCATTAATTTGACGATATAATTTACCATCATAATAAAACTTTAAGGACCCAGGTTCCCAATCTAAACCATAAGTATGATAGTCTTGGGTTGGATTACCACTTGGCACAGGGTCCTCATGCAATTCCCAATCGGTTTCAAAGAATGGATCATTCCAACCAAAGGCAGCAATTCGCCAAGTTTTTGGCTTACTAAAAAATGACTCAATTACATCGATTTCTGCTGTTTGCTGTGAATGAAACCAGTCATTAGTGTCATTTTGCATACCTACCATCCACCAAGCTTGATGTCCACCGCCACCAACATCTGAAAATTTTGCACGCAATTCAAAATAACCGTATGTTGTAGTATAACCTTCCCAAGTCTTTTGATTACTTAAGATTTGATCGGTACCACTAAAATTATGAACCCAATTTTTATTAAACGACATAATCGCACTAGACTTGACCGTACCATCCAAGGCTGGAGACCATGGTTGCTGATCTTTTGCAATATACTCGATCAATTTGCCATCGGCAAAACGATAATTTGCTTTAGCTTTGCTGGGATCAGAAGCCCAATGAGGTAAATAGTAATCTGTCCATTTAGATTTATCCAAAGTTGGACCATTAAATTCATCATCAAAATCAAGCGTATACCCTGGTTTACTTGGTACAGTTTCGGCTGTAGCAACGGTAGGCAACAGCAAGCCAATTAGTAATAAACCAGCACTTAAAGATATAATTATTGATAATTTCTTCATTTATGTAACCCCTTTCATTGTTGATTACAAAAAATATATCATATTTTTCTAGAAAAGCAAATATTCAAATTTTAAGCCATTTAAACTGAATTATAAAAACGACAATAAACGTACTAATTTAACTCTAGATAAATTTAATAAATATAACTAGCATTTACTAGATTCTAAAGTTGTTAAACCGTTTAACATATTTATGCTATCCTAAATGTATCTTTTTTGTGTACTTGCAATCAGATATACTATTTTTGAATTCGAGGAGAACACAATGAACTATATTATCTCAATCATGCCTTCTCTATTTTTTGGCGCAAAAATGACGCTAATCCTCTTTATATGGACACTAGTTATCTCTATTCCTCTTGGCATCATTGTCAGCTTAGGCTTAGTCTCACACTTTAAACCATTACGCCTAGTCTTGAAATTTTATATATGGATTATGCGGGGAACGCCGCTGTTATTACAATTAATTTTTATTTTTTACGGTTTGCCAATTATTGGTATCATTTTTCAGAGATACAATGCTGCCCTTTTTGCATTTGTTTTAAACTATACCGCGTATTTTGCCGAAATTTTTCGGGGTGGTTTTCAATCTGTTCCAGCTGGGCAATATGAGAGTGCGCACGTATTGCAATTAACATACTGGCAGACTCTGCGACATATTATTATTCCGCAAGTAAGCAAAATTGTTATTCCGTCAATTGGTAACGAGGTAATTAATCTGGTAAAAGATACCTCGTTAGTGTACGTTATCGGCCTAGGCGAACTGCTACGAGCTGGGAATGTGGCAACTGCACGTGACGTAACCCTTGTTCCATTGGTCTTAGTAGGCATAATTTACTTATTAATGACAGGAATTGCTTCATTTGTATTGAAAAAGATTGAACATAATTACTCTAAATGGAAATAGAGAAAAGGAACTATCATGCTTGAATTAAGAGATATTACCAAAAAATTTGGTTCCCGTGTCATCCTAAACAAATTAAACTTAACTATTCCTGACGGACAGATTTTAGCAATTGTTGGCCATTCCGGTGCAGGAAAAACAACCTTACTGCGCTGCTTAAGCGGTCTTGAAAAAATTGATTCCGGTCACTTCTTCTGGAATAAGCATGAATTTGACCCAGCCGTTCCTAACCAAAAGAGTCAAATTATTGGTGTCGTCTTTCAAAATTACGAATTATTTCCTAATTTGACCGTTAAAGACAACATTACTTTGGCACCTATATTAGTCCGCAAAGAAGACCGTAAATTAGCAGAGCAAAAAGCGCAAGAATTGTTGGAGCAGCTTGACCTGATTGGTAAAGATTCACTTTACCCCTACCAACTTTCAGGCGGTCAGCAGCAACGGGTTGCTATTGCCCGCGCTCTTGCAATGGCTCCAAGGATTTTATGCTATGACGAACCAACATCTGCTCTAGACCCTGCTTTACGTACAAAAGTCGGCGAAATAATCCTTCAGTTAAAACGAGATCATGGTATGACCCAGATCATTGTTACTCATGACATGGATTTTGCCAATCAAGTTGCTGATCGTATTTTTACAGTCAAGGCTTTGGATAACGGAGAAAGCTATGAAAATGAAGACTAAACGATTTCCAGCCCTCATAATTCTAGTTTTAGCACTAGTAATGTTATCTGGGTGCAGTGGCATTTCTTTCAACAAACGAGCTAACACGGTCGATAATTGGTCTCATATTAAGCAACGAGGCTATGTTATTGTCGGTGTTGACGATACATTTGTGCCAATGGATTTCCAACAAAAAAACGGTCGGTTAACGGGTTATGATGTCGATTTAGCAAATGCTGTCTTTAAGTTATACGGCTTAAAGGTCAGTTTTCAAACAATTGACTGGTCAATGAATACAACTGAGCTGCGCAACGGTACAATTGATTTAATTTGGAATGGTTTTAGTAAAACACCGGCAAGAAAGAAAAAAGTAAGGTTTAGCAAAACCTATTTATATAGTAGTCAAGTTTTAGTTGCATTACGCCGGAATAAAATCTTTAAGCCAGCTGATATGAAACAACAAACACTCGGAGTGCAATCCGGATCATCTGGTTACAACGATGTCATGAATTATCCCCGTGTTTTTATTAACAGAATTAAAGGACACGATCCAATTCTCTACGATTCCTTCACCAATGCCTTTATTGATCTAAATGCTGGTCGTATTCAAGGTCTATTAATAGATAGCACCTACGCAAATTATTATATTTCACACGAGAAAAAACCAGAATTATTTTCTGAAGTCGACAGTCCTTTCCCCAAAGAAGAATTTGCAGTTGGAATGCGGAAAAGCGATACAACTTTATGCCGAAAAGTCAATGCAGGTCTAGAAGAGCTCGCACGAAATGGTACTTTAGACCGAATCAACCGTAAATGGTTTGGCAACAAAGCACAATCACCTTTATTAAAAGCAAAGTGATAACTATTCTAACCGATCAAGCACTTCTGCTATCCCGTCATGATTGTTATCAGATGTTACATCAGTAAAATGACACTTTAAGTCCGCAGGTGCGTTCCCCATTATGATTGGGTGACCAACGGCTTTTAGCATTGGCTCATCATTATAATTATCGCCAAAAGCCCAGCAATTTTTCAAATCAACATTGAACTCCTCGGCTAGTATTTTAACGCCTTCACCTTTAGAAACGTCTTTAACCATTATTTCTAATAAATTAGGTGCAGATTTCACTATTACAAGTTCTGGATACTTACTGCTTAACTCCCTTTGTTCTTCAGTCAGCTGTTCAGGATTTCCTAGTAACAGCACTTTATGAACGCCTTTAAGCTCTTGAATTTGTGTAATTGAACTTGCTTTAGCCTTGACCTTCACGATTTGTTCTTCTTGCTTTATTAAATCACTATTATTTCCTGGGAAATAATACCAATCATAGCCACTATATACACTCCAAGTAGTTTGATTTTGCTTTTCTTCGATATAAGTGCAGATTTCTGCTGCCTGCTTTGCTGTCATATATTTCGAACATAATGGCCGTCCCATTTCGTCTAATACGAGTGCACCATTATAAGCAACCATTGGGCAAGTTTTCATAATTTGTCCCGCTGCTGTCATAATTGCTTGGGGCATTCTAGCCGATACCGGTATAAAAACATTGCCATTAATAATTTGTCGCCGGATTGCTTCTTTAGTTTTTGCAGTTACCTCTAATTTAGAATTGATTAATGTTCCATCAATATCTGAAAATAGCAGTTTTGCCATATTTTTTGCCTCTTCATAATTTAGCTTACTTAGTTACTTTTACTAATTTTACCGGTATTTGAATTACCGGGTCAATCTATGCCAAAGCTAAATTTGTTCGAAAATCTTTCCTATATTGTCATTTTTGCTTACTATAATTCGCATTTGCAATTATCCATTCGCGTGCTACACTATAATAGTTGTTAGTTTATAATAAAAACACGAACATTATTTTTGTAGGAGAGATTAGATGAATTTTATCAAGAGCTACTTTCAGCTCGACAAATACAAGACTAGTGTCAAGGTGGAATTTCTAGCCGGTTTGACTACCTTTATCAGTATGTCATACATTTTATTTGTTAACCCTAGTGTCTTAGGAGCTAGTGGGATGGACAAAGGAGCAGTTTTCACTGCGACTGCGATAGCAAGTGCATTGGGAACAGCCTTAATGGGAATAGTTGCCAATTATCCAATTGGTGAGGCTCCCGCTCTCGGAATCAATGCTTTCTTTGCCTATACAGTTTGTATCGGGATGCATGTTTCATGGGAAACAGCACTTGCAGCTGTTTTCGTTGCTTCAATTATCTTTATCCTGATTACGATGTTTAAATTAAGAGAAAAAATCATTAATGCTATTCCAGCAGATTTAAAATTTGCAATTTCTTCCGGAATTGGCCTCTTTATTGCTTTTTTGGGTATGCAAGACGGTGGCATTATTGTTGCTAATAAATCCACATTAGTTGGTCTAGGTTCTCTTCATGATCCTGCAGTTTGGATTACTATTTTTGGTCTGTTAGTAACAGTTATCCTGATGATTTTAAACGTTCCTGGTGCAATTTTCATCGGAATGGTATTAGCTGCTTTGTTTGGTGTAGCCACAGGGCAAATTGCTCTGCCAACCAAAATTATTTCAGTGGCACCAAGCATTGCGCCAACTTTTGGTCAAGCTGTCTTTCACGTTAAAGACATCAACTCACTTCAAATGTGGGTCGTAGTCTTAACCTTCTTATTAGTTACCTTCTTTGATACTGCTGGTACATTAATTGGTTTGGCTCAACAAGCTGGTTTTATGAAAAATAATAAAATGCCACGTGTCGGCAAAGCTTTGGCATCCGATTCCACTGCAATGATGGCCGGTTCTGTTTTAGGAACTTCCCCCGTCGGTGCGTTCGTAGAATCAAGTGCTGGGATTGCCGTTGGTGGTCGAACAGGTTTAACGGCTGTCTTTGTCGCTATCTTCTTCTTAATTTCAATGATTTTTAGTCCGCTATTAGGTCTGTTTAATACGCATGTTACGGCTCCAGCACTAATTATCGTTGGCGTTTTAATGGCACAAAATACCGCCCACATTCACTGGGAAAAGATGGAAATTGCCGTCCCTGCTTTCTTAATCTTAATCGGTATGCCACTAACTTACTCTATTTCAGATGGGCTAGCCTTAGGCTTAATTACTTATCCAATTTGTATGCTTGCAGCTAAAAGAGGTAAGGAAATTACCCCAATGATGTGGGTACTATTCGTAGTCTTCATTATTTTTCTGGCGGTCTTAAACTTCTAAATTTAAAATATAATAAAATAAATATGTTAATTTATTATATTTTGCAATAGATTTAAAGAAGCGTCATGAAGACGTTAGAAAAAATAGACTACCGAAAAATCTATTTTTCTGCTTTTATTTGGACTGGTTTTCTGGTTCACAACACCGATATGACCAGCTGGTGTAACAGCGCAAGCATCGCACATGCTAACAATTTACACTGCAACATTTGTCGGCTGTAGTATATTGCCAATTGCAAGCATTGGGGGCACGTTAATTGGTTTTAAATTAACCATCTGTCATGATTTAGTACCACTTGCAGATAAAGTAGTTGACGGCAATTAGTTGAAAAAGGGGCAATTAACGCCTTCTCTAATACCTCTGCTTGATTAATTGTAATGGTATTTATGATTTCAAGAGAATAGCCAAAACCGGTTTGGGCTAAAGAATCACTTTTTACATCATAAAGTGGTTTGGTCACAAGTCATTAGGCTTAGTCTATGCTATCGGAGCAATCGATTTAATCCTTTCGCCAGCAACTCCTTTTAATGGTGCTAGAACCGGTGGTTTGGTTTATCCATTAATCGAATCATTGGTAATAATTTATGGCTCTAATCCTAACGATCTATCACGAAGAAAAATGGAAGCGTATTTGATTTTCAAGTAAACGTCATTACTTCGTCCCTATTTATGACTGCCTGGGTACCGAACTTAATTGCAGTTGCTTTAGCGGGTAAGGCTGGCGTAACACTAAGCTGGATGCCTTGGCTTACTGCAAGTATCGTTCCCGCAGCGATTTATTTACTCGTAGTTCCTTATTTTGTTTACAAAATTTATCCGCCTGAGATTAAGGAAACACCTAATGCAAAGGAATGGGCTACTAGTAAACTTGCTGAGATGGGTAAGTTAACCTTACCTGAGAAAATGATGGCTATTATCTTCGTAGTCACGTTAGCGCTATGGATGCTTTCAAGTACTTTAGGAATTGACGCAACTTTAATTGCCTTTATTTCTGTTGTTCTCTTATTGTTAACTGGCGTATTGACACCAAAAGATATTCTAAGTGAAACAGGAGCATGGAATATTTTAATTTGGCTGTCTATCTTAGTCTTTATGGCAGAGAAACTAACTCAATTCGGCTTTATCGGTTGGATTTCGACTAGTATTTCTAGCAGCATGAAGGGTGTTAGTTGGTTAACAACTTTAATTATTTTGGCATTAGTACTGTTTTACACGCACTACTTATTTGCTAGTGCAACAGCTCACAACTCAGCAATGTTCTTGCCATTATTAACTGTTGCAATTGCTGCTGGTGCTCCAAAAGTAATGGCTGCACAATTCTTAGCATTATTCCCAGCAATTATGAGATCAACTACACATTACTCTAGTGCCGTTTCATCTGTTTTGGCTTCTGCCGACTATGCTAAACAAAGTGAATGGTGAAAAATGAGTTTTATTTTCGGTATTTTTTATGTTTTGGTCTATGGCGTTATTGGCCTGGATGAAAGTAATCGGAATGTGGTAAGTAAAAAAGTAAGTCTGAAAGGGCTTGCTTTTTTATTTCCCGGGAAATAGTAATTCAAACTGGACTGTGTGTGCTACACTAGTTTAGATAGTTCATTTATAATTAACTTTTTGGAGGAAAAATGACGACACTAGATAAAGTCTTTCATTTAAACGATGCTCATACCACTGTCAAACGTGAGTTAATTGCTGCATTAACCACTTTTGTCAGTCTCTCCTACATCCTTTTTGTTAACCCTAATATTTTACATGCAGCTGGCATTGACAAGGGGGCTGCCTTTACTGTCACGGCAGTTTCCATTGCAATTGGTTGTTTTATCATGGGCCTAGTTGCTAATTATCCTATTGCACTAGCTCCCACACTCGGAAGTGCAGCATTTTTTGCATATAATGTTTGTGGTGGCATGCATATCAATTGGCAAACTGCACTAGCTGCTGTTTTGGTAGCTTCAGTCTTATTTATTTTAATTACGATTTTAAAGCTACGTGAAAAAGTGGTCGATGCTATTCCGCAAGATTTAAAATATGCTATTTCAGCCGGTATCGGCCTCTTCATCGCCTTTATTGGTTTGCAAAACGGCAAATTAATTGTCAACAGCGACTCAAACCTCGTTACTTTAGGCAAATTTAACTCTCCTGCCGTTTGGATCACTCTTTTTGGTTTAACATTAACAGTTATTTTAATGGCAATGAATGTTCCCGGCTCAATTTTTATCGGGATGGTTGTTACGGCTATTTTTGGTATTGTTATTGGCCAAGTGGCGGTACCAAAAGCTATTGTTTCAGCAGCGCCAAGTATCGCACCTACATTTGGTCAAGCCGTCTTTCACTTGAAAGATATTAATACGCCGCAATTATTTATGGTAGTTCTAACCTTTTTATTAGTCACTTTCTTTGATACCGCCGGCACACTTATTGGTATGACCGAACAAGCTGGAATGGTCGATAAAAATGGTAAAATACCTCGTATCGGTAAAGCCTTTGTTTCTGACTCCCTAGCCATGGTTGAAGGAGCGGTTTTAGGTACTGCTCCCCTTGGAACCTCAGTGGAATCAAGTGCTGGGATTGCTATGGGCGGACGGACTGGCTTAACTGCAGTATTTGTAGGTATTTTCTTTTTAATCAGTATGATTTTTAGTCCTTTACTTGCAGTGATTCCAACTACAGTTACCGCTCCCGCTTTAATTATTGTCGGCGTGTTAATGGCGGGCAATTTAAAGAAAATTAACTGGGACAAATTTGAAATTGCCTTTCCGGCATTTCTCACTGTAATTGGTATGCCTCTGACATACAGCATTTCTGATGGTTTGGCACTAGGAATGATTGCTTACCCAATTACAATGCTCGCTTCTAAACAAGCCAAAAAAGTCTCACCGATGATGTACGCATTATTTATCGTCTTTGTCATCTTCTTTTTAGTGACAAATATGTAATCTTTTATAAGCAAAAAATACCGCTTCCAACCAAGTGGTATTTTTTTATTTTGATAATTTGCTAGCAAACCTGTGGGTATACAAAAATTGGACCTAGTAATTTAAAGACATTTTGCAAGAAACCGAAATCTTTGTTATGTTATTATATAATAACTTTGGCGTAAATAAAGGAGATGCAACAAATAGCCCACGATTTAAGCCTTTCGGACTATGATTATGTTAAATAAAAAACATAGAATTAAACAAGATTATAAAAAAGCACCGCTTTCTAAAGTACATTTGCGCGTCATGTTGGCAATTGCTTTAGGACAATTTACCTGTGGCTTTTCACTTGGAATAACTGGAATGGCAATGAATAATGCCAGTAATTATATCGCAATCAGTGATTTATGGACTGGACTAATTGGTGCAGGTGGTTTAATTGGCTTATCAAGTAGTGCTTTTATTGGCCGTTTGTCCGATAAGATTGGGCGCTGTGAACTGTTAATGAGCAACATGTATGTGTTGGCAATTTTATCATTACTTCACCTCACAACTACTAATCTTACCTGGACCTTTCTTATTCGAATTGGCATTGGTTTAATGATGGCAATCGACTATACAGCCGGTAATGCCCTACTGACCGAATGGTTACCTAAAGGAGAAGACAGTAAAAGGCAGAGTCATCTCTTGATTTATTGGGTTCTTGGCTTTATTGCTTCATATCTTACTGGAACCCTCGTAAACGGTTTTGGAGCTCGTACTTGGCAGATCATTTTAGCAGCTGGAGCTGTTCCCGCTACTATTACTGCACTATTTCGGACAATTTTCCCCTTACCGCCATCACCAGGTTGGCTTGCTAATAAAGGTAAAATAAAAATTGCTAATCGAGTAATTGGTAAGATATTAGGACACAAATGGGGTATTTCCAGGCATTTTAAGCGTCCGAAGGAAAATGGTTCAAGTTCCTGGACTATTTTATTCAGTAAAAAATATCTACGAAGAACTATGGTTGGCGGAATCTTTTATGCCTGTCAGACTTTCGCCTTCTTTGGTATCAGTATATTTTTACCAATTTTGCTAAATGGTATGAACATAAGCAACCCACGTGTTTCAGGAAATTTATACAATATTAGTATGCTGTTAGGAATTTTTCTGGGAATCTTTCTTTTCAATCATCTCAGTCGACGCGTATTCTTAATTAGTAACTTTTTGCTATCAACATTTTTAATCGGCCTACTAGCACTGCTGCCAAATGCGCCATCTTCATTTAAGCTTCTACTATTCTCAATTTTCTCAATTATTTTGTCATCGGGTTTGGTTTTAGATTATCCATATCCAACCGAGTTGTTTGACGATAGTGTCCAGGCTAGTGGTGTGGGCACGTGCATTACTATTAGCCGCATTGGTGCCGCAGCTGGAACCTTTTTACTTCCAGTTTTGACCGATGTTGGCGGCGTCAATTTGGCAATGCTTGTTTGCGCCTGCGTATTATTCGCCGCCTTTCTTGTCTGTTTAATTTGGGCACCAGAAACTGCACCACAATATTTAAAAAAGAACAAATAAAAAAGCATGCTGCACTTGCTTTGATTGATATCGTTTTGAAATTGAAATCAACGCAATTAACAGCGTGCTTTTTTAGCCATCATACTTAATTCCTTGGAGTTGCCGCATTTGACTATAAACTCGGCCCCGTTGGTTTGAATCTAGTGCTAGGATCAATGAGTCTCCCGGCTTGATCACGGATTGGCCATTAGGAACGATATAATTACCATCATGATAGATTGCTTTAACCAAGGTATCTTCTGGCCACTTAACTTGGGCAATTGTTTTTTCAGCAAGTTGACTGTCCTCATAGACAGGAACAGTTAGTTGATCCTCCTTACCCGATTTTTGAATAGTAACAGATGCGCCTTGTTCGGCCATTTTTTGGGCTAATATTCCGTATATTGGCTTACCACCTAACAGTTCATCTGTAAGTAAAGCAATAAACGCAACGACTGCAAGCGGCATTAAGTGCAGAAGCGATCCTACCATTTCCGTAATCAGCATTATCGCTGTAAATGGTGCCCGAATTACCGCAGCAAAATAGCCAGCCATCGCAAAAATTATTAAGTTAATTACTAACTTGGCTGGCAAAAGATGAAGCTGAACCATCATTAGACCATAACAGGCACCAATTAAAGCACCCATGGTTAAGACGGGTAAAAAGATTCCACTTGGCAAGCCAGAGTCATATGAAATGATCGAAAATACTATTCTAATGACAAAATAAAGTACAAGTAGTTTTACCATCTGCCAATTATTAATTTTAATCATCTTTGGTAACGCCAAAATTAAGCGATTGCCTGGTCCAGTTATCAGTGGCCAAAAATAGGCAATTGGAATTAAAATTACTAGCGGAATAAGACCATATAACCAGTTAGGCAGAATTTTGATTTTAGCATAAAATTCTTTTCCCTTAAATAAACCGGCTTTGTACAGATGCCCTAAGAGACCTAAGAGCAGTCCCAATACCAATAGGTGTCCGTATAATTGAACAGGAAAAGTATGCCGATAAACTAAAGATAATGCCGGTTTTTGACCAAAGAAATTGGATACGACATAATCTGAAACCAAGGCCCCAGCTAGTGCATTAAGTCCTACACGAGGTGAAAAGTTGTGAAAAACTTCTTCTAATACAAATAAGGCTCCACTAAGTGGTGCACCAAATGCGGCTGCCAGTCCACTTGCGGCACCCGTTGATAGCAATACGCGCTCGTTTGTTTTAGCCTCTTTAGAGGCTTTTGCCATCCCTTGACCGATAGTTGACCCGATCTGAAGTGAAGGCCCCTCAGGCCCCAAAAATAGGCCCGTACTAATGACTAGAATGCCGCCAATCACTTTCCGCCACAAAATCGGCCACCAACTAAGTTGCAATTTACCTGCAAGCTGTAATTTTACTTCAGGAATACCAGATCCCCCAACGTGGGGATATTGCTTAACAAAATAGCCCGCAATCAAGCCAACTGCAGCTAAGCCGATAACAATTGGTAAGAACCATAACCAACTTTGATGAGCCAGATGAAACAACATTAGCCACAAGCTAGACATTTGCTCTATTCCAAACCGGAAAAAGCCAACAACTATTCCACTGCAGAGGCCGACTAGCATTGCCTCTAGCAGCAGCTTAATCTGAATTCTATTATTTTTCATTTCGCACCCACTTTGAACTAGTTTCATCACAGCAAAAAACCAGTCAAAAACTAATTTTAACTGGTTTTTGTTTTGTTACACGTGTAACAGAATTATTTTTCTTCGTACCACTCAGTATGGTAAACTCCATCACGATCATTTCTGAAGTAAGTATGTGCGCCAAAGTAATCACGTTGACCTTGAATTAAATTAGCTGGCAGACTTGGATTAAAAATTGACTCCAAATAGTTAAGTGAAGCACTTAAAGTTGGTGTAGGAATCCCGGCCTTGGTTGCAAGCTCAAGCACTTTACGCAATGCTGGGGTATCCTTCTCCATCAAGTCCTTAAAGTAAGGATCTTGGAACATATTGTCAAGCTTCTTGCCATCAGCAAAAGCTTTTTCAATATCTTTTAACATCGATGAGCGAATAATGCAGCCAGCTTCCCAAGATTGAGCAATTGCAGGATAACGTAATTCCCAATGGTAAGCATCAGCAGCCATTTTTAATTGCTGGAAGCCCTGCGCATATGCAACAGCCTGGCTTAACTGCAATGCTTTTCCTAGGTTTTCGATTAAATCATCTGGAACTTCACCAGTCCAATTAATTTCTTTACCTTCACGCGTAGTAGCCTTTGACATAAACCGACTGATAACTGCTTCGGCTATTACACTAATTGGAACACCTAAATGAACTCCATCTTCTAGCATCCAGTTACCAGTACCCTTATATGAAGCAACGTTTAAAATATGATCAATTACATGATTTGGGGTCAAATCATCTTTTTGCTTCAATACTTCGGAGGTTATCTCACTAAGATAGGCCTTAACTATGCCTTGATTCCAGTCAGCAAAAATTGCGGACATTTCATCATTAGATTTTCCTGCTACTTTACGTAAGATATCGTAAACTTCGGAAAACTCTTGCATGATACCATACTCAATTCCGTTATGTACCATTTTAACGTAATGACCACTGCCTTCAGGACCAATGAAGCTGACACATGGCTGGCCATCATCATTTTTAGCAGCAATTGCTTCTAAAATAGGGGCAACTTCCTTATAAGCTTCTTCATCACCACCTGGCATCAATGCTGGACCATTTAAAGCTCCCTCTTCACCGCCTGAAACACCCATGCCAATAAAATGAATGCCATGCTCTTTCATTTCGTGAAAACGCCGATTAGTATCATGGAAGTTTGAATTTCCACCATCAAGTAAAATATCGCCTTTATCAAGTAATGGTAATAGCTTATGTAAAGTTTCATCAACTGGCTTGCCGGCCATAATTTGAATCAAAATCTTACGTGGTTTCTCTAGAGAATTGACAAATTCTTCCCAAGTATAAGTTGGTTTTAATTTATCATCCTGATATTTGGCAAAAGCATCGACTTCTTTTTTATCAATACTAAAGCCTGAAACGGAGAAGCCACTATTTCTAACATTTAAAGCAAGGTTCTTGCCCATTACGGATAAGCCAATGATTCCGAATTGTTGCATATTTAATCCTCCATCGTACAATTTCATACTCTATTATTATACTTGTACGGTAGCAAAAAAGCGAAACTTTCAAAAAGTTTCGCTTTTCCATTTCTAATAATATTTATTAGTGTGCTGAAGCACCTGAAGTTGTGTCAGGCTCTTCTTCTTCTGGTTCAGGTTCTTCTTCTTCAGCTTCTGAAGCACCTGAAGCAGCATCTTCAACTAAACCATATTTATCAGCAAAGTAGCTGAATGGCTTCAAATCTTCAGCTTGATACTTCTTAACAAATTCAGGGTCATCAAGTGTGTTCAATTCAGTTGAGTAAGGCATGTCATGAGTGAACTTGATGTCGATTAACATTGGTCCATCCATTTGCTTGAATTCCTTAACTGCGTCTTCGAATTCCTTCTTAGTACGTACAGTTACACCCTTAACGTTCATACCTTCAGCAACTTTGGCCCAATCGTTGTTTGGCAAAATAACGCCAGATAATGGTTGGTGTGATTCGTCAACTTGTTCAGCTTCAATGTAGCCTAAAGTATCATTAGTAAAGACAACGTTCAAAATGTGCATGTTGTAACGAGCTTCAGTCAATAATTCTTGATTCATCATTGCAAAGCCACCGTCACCACCTAAGTTCCAAACTTCACGTTCTGGGTGAACAGTTGCAGCAGCAAGAGCAGCAGGGGAGCCAAAGCCCATAGTTGCGTATAATCCAGAGGTTGCCCATGTTTGTTCATCATGCAGATTTACTAAACGCTGGAAATCAATATTGATGTTACCAACATCAATTGCAAATTGTGCATTGTCTGCAGCATATTTATTAATAATATCAAAGATTGGTTCGCGACGAATTGGCATTTCGTCTGAGTCAACAAAACTGTTTTCCCAGTCTTCCCAGTTTTTACGGTCTGCAATGGCAGCCTTGTAAAGTGGTGATTCTTCACGAGCTTTGCCGGCATCGATGATTGCTTGCAAAGTCTTGGCACCATCTGCCAAAATTGGGACATCAACTGCGTGACGCTTACCCAACTTTTCAGAATCTACATCAATTTGAACAACCTTGGCCTTAGGGTCAAAGAAGAAAATTGAAAATGGTGAGTCATTACCAACCCAAATTACAGCATCTGCGTGAGTTTGAATATCGTCACTTGGCTTTGGAGCAACACGACCGATTGAACCCATGTATGCTGGACACTTATCTTCAACAACACCTTTAGCCATAACTGACGACATCAATGGGGTCTTGAATTTTTCAGCGAATTTTTCTAAGACATCGCCATGTCCCTTCATACCTAAGCCAAAGTAAACAACTGGATTTTTAGCTTCTTCAAGAAGCTTAACAGCTGCATCAATCTCTTCTTTCTTAGGAGCTGCATAGTTAGGAATCGCTTCCAATGCATTGTAATTTACACGGAAATTGTCATCAATCTTATCCCAACCAAAGTCCTTAGGTAAGATTAAAACTGCTGGACCCTTCTTAGCATAAGCTTGACGAATAGCTTCATCCATCATTGCAGGGATTTGTTCAGCCCGCTTGATTTGGTGATTCCAAACTGCAACGGGATCAAACCAAGGCTTTTCATCAAATGCTTGGAAAAAGTCCATATCTTGACGACTAGTTGGAACATTAGCAATAATCGCTACCATTGGAACCTTGTCGTATTTAGCATCGTACAAACCATTCATTAAGTGAACAGCACCAGGACCAGCTGAACCAAAGCATACGCCAACTTTGCCAGTAAATTTATATTCAGCTGAAGCTGCCAAAGCTGCAGCTTCTTCATGCCGAACCTCAATATACTTCAATTTACCCTTGAAGTCGTGGATAGCATTCATAGTTGAATCGAATGAACCACCTGGGAAACCATAAATATGATCAATATGCCAGTCCAATAAAACTTGGAGCATAGCATTTGCGCCATTAATTTTTGCCATTTTTAAAGTGCATCTCCTTAAATACATTTACTTACATACTGTATTAAAACATATAATTTCACAATTTCAAGTGAGTAAAATTATTGGTTGGACAGATATGTAAGCGCTTTGTAAAAATATTATTTTCACAAACTTATATCAATAAATAATCACTTTAAGATAAGAGCAATAATTATATTTGTGATTATCTGATCATTAACGTTTATTTTGTGTCTTTTTTGAATTATTTATTTTCAGAAAAAGAATTTTAAATTTTTTCTAAAAGTTACTTTTTGATTTTAGCATAACGACCATTTTGAACGTAAACACTCAAAATCGCCATATCGGCTGGATTTACCCCAGAGATCCGTTCAGCTTGTGCGATCGTCTCAGGTCTAATCTTCTCAAATTTTTCCCGTGCTTCTGTTGCTAAGCCTTCAATTGCTTGGTAATCAATATCAGCTGGTATTTTTTTGGCTTCTTGGCGGTGCAAACGATTAATTTGTTGCTGTTCCTTCTTAATATAGCCGGCATACTTAACATTAATTTCAATCTGCTCCTTAACGTAGCGCTCAGTTGAAATTGTTTCGCCCGTCAGTTTTTCAATATCATCAACTTTAACTCGTGGCCGACGTAAGAATACATCTGCTTTTACACCAGCTTTAAGCTTATCTTCACCAATACTTGCAAGGTATGCCTGCACTTTTTCATCGGGATGAATAGTAATTGTCTTTACAGCATTTTCGGCTTGCTTGATTTGCTCTTTTTTAGCCAAAAACTTCGAGTAGCGCTCTTCCGAAATCAGACCAAGTTGATAACCATAATCCGTTAAACGTAAGTCAGCATTGTCATGACGTAAAATCAGCCGGTATTCCGCCCGTGAAGTCAGCAATCTATATGGCTCTTCTGTTCCCTTCGTTACTAAATCATCAATTAAAACGCCAATATATGCCTCATCGCGACCTAAAGTAAAGCTAGGTCGATTGGAAGCACGTAAAGCTGCATTAATACCAGCAATTAAGCCTTGTCCCGCAGCTTCTTCGTAACCAGAAGTACCGTTCATTTGCCCGGCAGTAAACAGATTCTTAATGTTTTTAGTCTCCAAGGTATGCTTTAACTGCCAAGGATCAATTACGTCATACTCAATCGCATAACCCGGACGCATCAATTCGGCATCTTCTAATCCTGCAACCGTGTGTAGCATTTTTAATTGAATTTCTTCGGGCATTGAAGTTGAAAAATCGCCAACATAAACTTCCTTGGTATTTTTACCTTCCGGCTCAAGAAAAATTTGGTGGCGCGGCTTATCAGCAAAACGCACTACCTTTGTCTCAATTGATGGACAGTAACGTGGACCCACACCTTTAATCTCACCTGAAAACATTGGTGAGCGGGTTAGATTTTCGTTAATAATTTTGTGTGTTCTTTTATTAGTGTACGTCATCCAGCAAGAAACTTGCTCTTTTAGATAGTCCTCATCTTTACTTTCAAAGGAAAAATGACGCGGTATCTGATCGCCTGGCTCCTCTTCCGTTTTAGAGTAGTCAATCGTATTACTATTGACGCGTGGCGGCGTCCCGGTTTTAAAACGACGTAATTTAAAACCCAGTTTTTCCAGATTCTCAGAAAGTTTAATTGCCGGAATAGTATTGTTAGGACCTGAAGAATAATTTAATTCACCAATATAAATGCGACCACGAGCCGAAGTTCCTGTAGTTAACACAACACTTTTGGCATGATACCTGGCACCCGTATTAGTAATTAGTCCTTTACATACACCGTCTTCAACTATTAGTTCATCAACGGTTGCCTGGCGCAATGTCAAATTAGGTGTTTCTTCGATTACGCTCTTCATCTGCTCATGATATTGCCACTTATC
This sequence comes from Lactobacillus sp. B4015, assembly GCF_026536055.1. Taxonomy (NCBI): domain Bacteria; kingdom Bacillati; phylum Bacillota; class Bacilli; order Lactobacillales; family Lactobacillaceae; genus Lactobacillus; species Lactobacillus sp. B4015. The sequence continues at coordinate 35,558 of NZ_JAFNOY010000012.1, read as the reverse complement.
AGCTTGCGCACGGAGAGCTTGAACAGCGGGGCCTTTACCCGTATTGAGCATTCTCATTTGAATATAAGTGGCATCAATGTTTTTACCCATTTGACCACCAAGGGCATCAATTTCACGTACTACTGTCCCTTTCGCTGGACCACCAACCGAAGGGTTACAAGGCATAAACGCAACCATATCTAAACTAATTGTTAATAGCAGCGTCTTTTGGCCCATTCTGGCGCTAGCTAAGGCAGCTTCACTACCTGCATGACCTGCACCAACGACGATTACGTCATAATCGTTTGAGTCATAATTCTTAATCATTCTTTTACACCTATTTTCCTAAACAGAATTGACTAAATAGTTGATTAACAAGTTCATCTGGACTACTTTCACCAGTAATTTCGCCTAGAGTATCCCAAGCACCATTGAAATCAATTTGTGCAATGTCAATTGGCACCTCAGTTTCTAACGCAGCAATGACATCCTGCAACTGCTTTTTGGCCTTTTCAAGTAATCCTACTTGTCTTTGATTAGTTACCATTACTTGATCGTTTGAATTTTCAATACCGTTAAAGAATAAATCTTTAATTGCTTCTTTTAACTGATTCAAATTCTTTCTCTGCAAAATAGAAGTCGGAATTACTTCGCTGTTAGTTAACTCTTTCATTTCAGCAGCTGATACTTTTTGGCCCAAATCGGTTTTATTTAAGATAACAATTCTCTTTTTGTTTGCCGTTGCCGCAATTAATTCGCGATCTTCTGGATCTAGCTCCTTACTTGAATCAAACAAGAGTAAAACCAAATCAGCTTGATCCAAAGCCTTTTTTGATCGTTCCACGCCAATTTTTTCTACTTTATTTTCAGTGTGCCGAATACCAGCTGTATCAATTAATTTTAGCGGTACCCCTTCAACAGAAACGTATTCTTCAAGCGTATCTCGCGTTGTACCAGCGATATCCGTTACAATTGCAGTATCGCTTTTAGTTAAATAATTGAGCAGCGATGACTTACCAACGTTGGGTTGACCAATAATTGCAGTCGCTAGACCGTTACGTAACGCCGTTCCCTCGGCAGCAGTCTTAAGCAGACCATCAATTTTACCAATAACTGATTGCGAAACCCTAGTCATTTGCTCAGATGTCACTTTATCAGCATCATATTCAGGATAATCAATATTAACTTCAACATTTGCAAGAGTGTCTAAAATCTCTTGGCGCATTGCCTGAATTTTTGCTAATAATCCACCTTCAAGCTGATTTTCGGCAACCTGCCTTGCACGATCGGTTTTAGCGCGAACAATATCCATTACGCTTTCAGCTTGGGTTAAATCAATTCGCCCATTAACAAACGCCCGTTTAGTAAACTCTCCTGGCTCAGCCATGCGCGCACCGGTTCTTAGCAAAAGCTGTAAAATGCGATTGGTGACAACAATTCCGCCGTGACAATTAATTTCCACAATGTCTTCGCGCGTAAAAGTCTTTGGCGCCAGCATAACGGAGACCATTACTTCGTCAATTATTTGCTTATTTTCGGGGTCAACAATGTGCCCATAATGAATAGTATGACTAGGAGCTTTAGTTAAGTCTTTTCCTTTAAAAACCCGGTTGGCGATTTTAACTGCATCTTCACCAGACAATCTGACAATTGAAATACCACCTTCACCGATCGGCGTTGAAATTGCTGCTATCGTATCAAATTCAGTCAAAGTTTGTGCCATGATTTCTCCTTTTCAATAAAAAAAGCGCATTATACCACCATGAATAATAATCATGATGGATAAAGCACTTTGACTACTTTATCTAAAAATTACTTTAGATTAATGTTTACGTTTTAATCGTTTATAAGTCTTCCGTAGTTGCCGCTTACGTTCGCGTTCAGCTTCAGCCTTAGCTTCTTGTTCATGCCGATATTTAATCGGATTCTGCAAGATAAAGGTTTGAACCACTTGGAAGAGGTTAGAAATTACCCAGTACAAAACAATTGCTGATTGGAAGTAGATACCCATTATACCGACCATTACGGACATTCCGTAAGTCATAATCTTAGTCGAAAAGTTTTGTGATTCTTTCGGCGTTGATAATTGACTAATGTAAGTCGATAAGAACGTTAAGATCATCGACAAAATCGGCATAATAAAGTATGGATCCGGCTCACCTAAGTCCATCCACAAAAAATGGCCAGTCTGTAATTGTGGCGTCTGCCAAATCGCACCATACAAAGCATACATAACAGGCAGCTGAATAATCAGTGGCAAACAACCTGCGTACGGATTAATGCCAGCTTCTTTATAGAGCTTATTAGTTTCTTGTGAAAGTAGCGTTCGCGATTCTGTATCATTACCTGGATATTTTTTGCGCAACGCATCAATTTCAGGCTGAATCCCTTGCATTTTAGTTGTACTTTTAATCTGCAATGCACTAAGTGGATACAAGATTAACCGTACAATAACGGTAAAGACAATAATTGCCCAACCGTAACTGTTGTTCATTATCTTCGCAAGCCATAACAGGAACGTTGACATGTAATAAATTACCCAACGATCCCACCAGTTACCACTAGTATGTGAAACAGGAGCTGGCTTAGCATTTGAAGCAGCACATCCAGTTAGTACAACGGCAACTGCCATCACTGCTAATAGCACAAGTACACGTTTGACATTCTTTTTAGTTAAAATGTCTTTCACTCTAATCTTCCTCAACTTTTTCAGGTATTTCTTCTATAATATTAGCCAAAAAGAGCGCATGAAGCAAATTCTTCCGGACTTCTGCCATCCTAAAATTTCGTACATACGGTCTAGCAATTACCAAAAAATCAATCTGTGTATCAATTGCAGGCTTATTTTCAGTAAGAACTGCTCGAATATAACGTTTGAGGCGATTACGTACAACCGCGGTATGTCCGACCTTTTTGCCAACTGAAATTCCAACCCGAAAATGAGTATTCTCGGGTTTAGCTATTTTATAGATGACAAACGCCCGATTTGCTACTGAATTACCAGATTTAAAAACTCGCTGAAAATCATTTTCAGTTTTAACTCGATAAGACTTTCTCAAAACGTTTCATTCCACTCTTTGATATTAAAAAAACCACTGGGATTCAGTGGTTTAAGCAGATAAGACTTTTCTACCCTTTGCACGGCGTCTAGCCAAAACCTTACGGCCATTTGATGTGCTCATACGCTTCATAAAGCCATGAACGCGTGAACGGTGACGCTTTTTAGGTTGGTAAGTTCTTTTAGTTGTCATTAAACTACACCTCCATTTTTAATATGCTAACTGCACAATTTAATATCTAGGATACCATGATTAAAATAAAAAACCAAGCGAAAACGAAAAAAATGCGAATTTACTACCTAAATATATGTTCTTAGCCCCAAAAGATTCTAACACATGTCTTTAGAATGTTTGATCAGCTTTATATTCTTTATTTTTAGCAATTCTACTCTAGAGCAGATTTTTGTTTCATAATTGGATAAATTATTTTGTAACTCACTAACTTAGCTACTTCTATTACTCCAATTTTTTGTAACCTCAAGTATCCAACTAGGATGTTAGTCTCAATAAACAACAAGCAAAGTAAATTCCCATAAATTGGCATAGATCTCAATTGTTCTTAACATTATATTTTACTATGCTATAGTAGAAAACTAAGAAACTCCTAAAGTTTAGTTGGAGGTAAAAATGGATATTGGTGAATTATTAAAACAGTATCGCACAAGAGCGAACAAGACCCAAAAAGAATGGGTTGGAACCATAATTAGCCCATCATTTTACTCAAAAGTAGAACAAGGAGCGAATCACATCGTTACTAATGATTTGCTTGATCTACTTGACTATAACAATATCTTGCCCGAACAGTTTTTTAATGAATTGAGACCCAAGAGACAGCTTGAATATGAATTTGAACAGGAATTACGCAAATTAATGAGCAATGCCTATTATCAAAATTCTACTAAAGAGCTTGAGCGCTTAAAACAGATAATCGAACAGGGAAATTTACCTAATAAAAATAATCTACTACTTATAATTACCGGTGTTATTGCATTAGCAACTAACAATAGTAAAAATTTAGATCAAGAAACTATCTCGATTATAAAAAACAGAATATTTAGTGTTCACTCATTTGACAAGTATTCTTTAAGAATTTATTGCTCGTCCATGCGGCTTTATGATATTGATAGTAATATTTTGCTTACACATAAAATTATAAAGCAATTACAAAACAGTACTGATATTGACATTCAAAATTCAATTTTAGCAATTATTACTAATTTGATGGTTTTATGCATAGAAGACAAGCGCTATGATGCCGTTATGACTTTTGTAAAGGTTGCAGATTCTATTAAAATCAAACCCGAACTATGTTTTTGCAAGAGTGTTTTTTTAATATTCAAAAATTTGATTAATTTTCATTACACAAATCAGAAAGAATATCTTGAAGCCTGTCAAAAAGGAATCGATTTTCTTTCATTTATTGGCATGACGGAATATAGTAAGAATCTTACTGAGTTTGTCAATCAAAACAAATAGATAATTTTTTTACCTATTTGAAACATTACTTTCATATATGATTTAAAAGTTCAAATATGCATCTATTGCCTTCTTCTCCTAAATTATCAATTATAATAGCAGCCATAAAGATTGCTCTCAATACAAACTAAAAATCTAATATTTTTAAATTAGTAAAGATATAAATAAAGGGATAGGTAAGTTATGTTTGAAACCATAGTATATAGCGCCGTAATAGTTATTGTTTTCTGTCTTTCTAAAATATTTAAAGATACTTCTTTTTTTATATTTATTAGAAAAAAGCGTGGAATACTTTTAGTGGCATTTTCAGTGATAGTATTATTGGGAACTTTAGTAGCAAATAATTTTAAATTTAAGCAAATATTTCCAAGTTTAACTATTATTTTAATGTTGTTTTTATTAGTAGGATTGTTTTATATTTATAAAGATCATCCAAATAAATAACGGGCAAAATAAATAGCAATAAGAGTTTAAAAGCAACAATGCAGCAGCATTGTTGCTTTTATTATGCTCTAGTAAACATTCTTGCTATCTTTTTACTTTCCATTTAAATCTTCTTGATGAATTTCAATTGATGGATAATGACCTAATGACGGCAAAAAGGTATCTAATGGGCAACTATAAACCATGTAGTAATCCCCTTCTTCTTTATTAGCATTATATTCAGTGAACTTCTGCTCAGCCTTTTTGGGATCCTTAGTAAGGTAGACTACACTGACAACACCAACTTTTTCCTGAGCAACATTTTCAACGCATCCCTTAAGAATCACTTTAAGGTTACCATCGTCTTTTAATGCCATTTTGATATAATCATCGTTCATTGGCTAAAATCTCCTTTATTTTTTCAGTAATTGCGTTAAAATATTTAGTTCTATTTTACTATTTTTCACATGAAACATCCCGTGATTTATTATTTTCTCTAAAAATCATAATGAATCATATCCCTATATTCATCAATTAATTCTTGGTTTTTCTTATCTCCGTCATCAAGGTTGGCTGAATAAAAGATTGGTGCCTCTGGAATTCCATGATTTACTAATCTTTGACATGTTTCAACAATAATATTATCTAAAATAGCTGCACCGATGACGGTTGAAGTTGGACCAGCTTTTTGGTTTGTACCTTTAATTGGACAAGCTGCATCCCCAATATCCCCATGGTTATCAATTACAATATCAGCAATTTCAAATAAATGCTTTCCAGACGAATGACGACTATTAACAGATCTAGAATAAGCAAGATTGGTTAAACCAATAATTTTTACTCCTTTTGCTTTAGCTGCAAGTCCCAAATCAATAATTACTGGATTTCTTCCAGAAACTGAATGTAGAATTAGAATATCATCCTTTTTAAAATTAACAGTACTTGCTAATGCAGTACCATAACCCTCTAAGCGCTCCATTTTACTTGTAAAAGTTATTGGCTTCCTATCGAGCATTACCTCACGTCCAAAAATAGCATTCATTGTAATCATGCCACCAGCGCGATAGTACATTTCATCAGCCAAAATTCCCGCATGACTAGCACCGAATATATAAATTGAGTTTTTACTGATATTAGCATTAAAAATTAGTGTAATTGCTTTTTCAATATTATCCCTCTCGACTTTTTCGACAGTATCAATAATATTCTCAATTTTATTAAAATAACGATACATACTATATTCCCCCTAGCAAGCTAGCAATCAGTTTGCTGATAATGCTCCAAAGCGACAAATCATTACCACCAAAAATTAAAATCCAATTTTTAATAGTACTATCCATCATTACCGCTGAAACTCCTACCAAAGCTACCATTACAACTGCAGCTACAACAGTTCCAATAATTGCTCCACGAATGCCACCCTGGCCTTCGCCGATTACGGCTGCACCACCACACTCAAAGAAGCTAGTTATCATCAATGGAACGATTAAAATTCCAAATATATTAGTCACATTAGCAATCAACACTAAAATTGTTGAAGTAATGAACGCCGAAAGAAAGCCAATAATAACAGCATTTGGTTTATAATTAAACAGAATAGGAACATCAAAAGCTGGTTTTGCACCAGGAACTAATTTTTCAGAAATACCTTGAAACGCAGGAATGATTTGATTAACTAGTAAACGAACCCCATAAAGTAGTATTAATAAACCTCCTCCAAAAGTAAGACCTGCATTCAACGCCACTGTAAATATGTTGCCTCCTTTAGGCACTAAAGTTGGGGCAATCAGCCCAACCACAATATCAACACAGAACATTACAATACCACCGGTTATTGAAATATCACGGAAAAAAGATAAACCTTTGGGAACTTTTAGGTCTTCAGTTGAGTGCTTTTTATTACCAACGTGTTTAGCCACAAAACCAGATATTAACGAAAGAATCGTAGTCGGATGACCTATCAAGAATGAGTCATCACCCGTTGCGGCCCAAACATATTTCCGCATAATCCAAGGTGCAATTGAAAAGTATAGGGCTGAAAGAATTGCACTCATTATAATTAAATTAATGCCACATAATCCACCTTCTACACCTCCAGCGACAATGACAAAAGGTACCCACCATAGCATATGCCCAGTTAAAAAAATTGTTTTAATCGGTGTAAAGCGAGCGATTAAAATATGAATAACCAAAGCCAAAAACATTGCCATTCCCACAGCTCCACCATATTCTGCAGTAAAAGTAATATCTGTCATTCCTTTAGCTACTTGAATACCCATTTTAGTCTGAATAGCAGTATTAATTGCTGCAACTACTCCTGTTAGCATGTTTACGCCTTCGGTCAGAATGATCATGCCAAATGCTGCTGACATACTTCCTTTCACAACCTCAGCTATCGGTTTTTTCTGAACAATAAGCCCAAGCATAGCAATTAAGCCAAGCAAAACAGGTGGGTCTTGTAAAATATCATTTGATATGAATTTTAATATTTCCATAATTACTTTTCTCCCCTATGTGCCAAAAAATCGTTCATTGCCTGTAAAACTTCATTTTTATCCATATATCGCTTAATCGCATACACTGGTTTAGATGTTGAAGATTCAATATCAGGTTTTAATTCAGCACTAGTAAAATAGACATCAGCTTCTTCGGCTTTTGCAGAAGCAATATCAGTATTTTTCACATCAGCATTTAGTCCTAGTTCCATAACAACTTTTTCTAGTGTCATTTTTAAAACCATTGAACTACCAACTCCAAATCCACAAACTGCTAAGATTTTCATTTCTATACCTTCACTTTCGCAAACATTGCAACAATCGCTTTTTTATTAGCATTTAAAATTATTTGATAAGATTTAGGATCCATCAAAATCGAAACCACTTTTTGTAAGCTTTGCAAATGACTAGTATTATCTACTGCTGCCATTACTAAAAAAATTTTTACTGGTTTACCTTCTAAGTCAATAGCCTTACGAGAAATAAGTAAACTCATCCCCAATTTATTAACACCTTGACCCGGTCTTGCATGCATTAATGCAAAATAATCAGTTAAAACCATATAAGGACCATTTTTTTCAACGCTTGCAATCATATTTAAAACATAGTCTGTTGTAATCGCATCCTCTTTAATCAAGGGTAAACTGGCTTGCCATAATGCATCCCGCCAATCATGCGCACCATCAATTATTTGAACATTTTTTTCATTAAATAAAGTTTCTGACACTGTTATTTAGCCTCCATCATTTTTGCAATAAACCAGTTCTTATCGTTAATTCCCTGCATAATTAAATTCATAAATGGTTCAACTATTCTCTGGTCATTACGATTAACCATTAGTAAAGCAATAACATCAACACGATTATTTCCCCAGTTAATGGGCTTAGCGAGAATTGCCACCGAAATACTACTTTTTTCTACAAGTGCAGGGTTGCCATGAGGAATTACAAAACCATTACTTAAATAAGTAGACTGCAATTTTTCGCGCTCTATAATTGTTTGTTCATAGCTATTTTTAATCTGTTCACTAGGCCAACTACCATTTTCTAGCAATAAATCAATAATTTGCTTAGGCCCTTTTCTGTCGGTAAAAATAATTTTTCCTTTTAGTAAGGGTATTACTTTTTTATCTATTTCCGTTTCATCCTTAATTGTTTCTTTGTGCTTCATTACAACATCAATATAAGTATTAGCAACCTTTTTCATATCACAAACTGTCATTAATGGTGAAATGTAAACTACTGGTACAGATTGCTCAGTCAACTGAACAGTAGAGATAATTAATGAAACATTAGTCAAGTCTTTTTTCATTAGATTATGTTTGGAAACAACTTCAGTTAAAGCTGCAGCTGGCAAAATTCTTTTAATTTTGGCACAAATTAGCGAACTCATGCCAATACCATTAGGACATACGAATAGAATTCGATTTATTGCCTTATTACGCTCAACCGCTGCTTGAAAATGCAATGTAACGAAGCCTACTTCATCATCAGAAATAGGTAAATCATTAATTTTAGCAAATTCACTTAATGCATACCAAACTACACCATATAAATCAGGATAATTATTTTTTATTTCTCCTAATAATGGATTGATAACCGTTGTTTTTGACTGCAGGCGAAATTTCATTTGATACAAATGTACAATTAAAGAGTTAACTAAAATAGTGTCCTTATTTACATCAATACCTAAAGCATCACAGACATTGACAATGAGCTTTTTAACTTCGTTTACAAAGCCAAGTGGTACCTGGTCATTTTTCATAAAAAAATTTACACCGTTGCCAATCACAATATATGAAAGATACTCAGATTCTGTATTATTAAGTTGATAAATTCCTGCTTCTTCAATCGTTCTAAGCAGCTGATAAACCAAAGGATACTGTTCAATCTGCTGAAACAAGATATTCATCGACTTGTCCCAGCTAATTTGATGCCCTTTCTTTCCCCTAAATACCAAAATAGCGGTCGATATTGTTATGTCATTAAGACAATTTTCGGGCAGTTCAAGTTTCCATGCTTGCAATTTTCCACGGAATAACTGAAGTATCTGTAAAATCAAATTACTATCAACAAACAAATTGATTAGATTTTTTAGTTCTAAACTATTTAATTCAAATAAATCAATTACAACCCGTTTAATTATTTTTTGCTTATCAAGTTCACTTCCTCCAAGATATGATCCAGAATTATTAAAACTCAGGGCAACATTGTCTTTGGCCAAACGCTTTTTTAAAACAGCAATATCATTGGCGATACTACTTCGAGAAACATAATAATCATCTGCTAAATGCTGATAACTAAGATGCTCACCATTAATCAGACGAGCCAAAATGTAATATTTTCTTTCTTTACTGTCTATACATTTGTGTGTGTCCAAGATTATCACCTCTTATACCTATAGTATTTAGTTACCCTTTATTTAGGAAGAACAAAGGGAAACAAAATTTTTGGCTAAAAAGTTGAACACCTATTTTTGATTGCTCTTGTTTACAAAAGACCGGCATTTTTTATCCACAATTTATTAAACACAGCAGTTTACACAAGTTTATCCACAAGACACAACCTGTTAAAAAAGATATTCACAGCATGTGGATATCTCGCAGCCTTATTCATCTCTTTTACTGGTAAATTAATAAAAACAATCCACAGGATTACCTGCAAATTTCTCATTTCAAGATTTATTTCTCGCAAAATTTGTGTATCTTTCTAAAATATCTATCCACAACTTGTTGATTTTGGATTAATGTTATTCACTTGTGGAAAACATTTTATTTAGATGGTACAATAAGTTTTGCTTAACGTTATCGGAGGGACTTATTTTGTTTGACATCAATAAATTTTGGCAGCATTTTAACGATGAAATGCGTGAACGTTTTAATGAAGTTGCCTACAATGCTTGGTTTAAAAATACTAAACCCGTTTCCTATGATAAGGAAACTCATGAACTAAAAATTGCCGTCCAAAATCCGGTTACTAAAGGATATTGGGAAAAGAATTTGTCTACGCAGCTCATTCAGTCAGCATACGGATATGCCAATATTGAAGTGATTCCTGTTTTTCAGATCGAAGGCGATAGCAGTACTGAACGGCTCGTAACCCCAAAGCCGCAAACACAGCCATTACATGAAAAGACGCAAAGACAAGAAACCAATGCATTTGTCCGCAATCTTAAGCTGAATGATAAATATACTTTCGATAACTTTGTTCAAGGTGAAGGAAATAAACTTGCAGCAGGTGCTGCTTTAGCTGTTGCCGATAGTCCTGGTAGTTTTTACAATCCGCTTTTTATCTTTGGTGGCGTGGGTCTAGGTAAAACACACTTGATGCAAGCGATTGGTCACCAAATGCTGGCAGAACGACCGAATGCGAAAGTCGTTTATATCCAAAGTGAAACCTTTGTTAACGACTTCATTAATTCCATTAAAAATAAAACGCAGGATCAATTCCGGGAAAAATATCGTACCTGCGACTTATTGTTAGTCGATGATATCCAATTTTTTGCCAAAAAAGAGGGCATTCAAGAAGAATTCTTCCATACTTTTGAAACGCTCTATAACGATCAAAAACAGATTGTTATGACGAGTGACCGGCTGCCAACCGAAATTCCTGACTTGTCCGAAAGACTGGTATCTCGGTTTACCTGGGGGCTGCAAGTTGAAATTACGCCACCCGATCTGGAAACGCGAATTGCAATCTTGCGGAAAAAAGCCGAGGCTGAAAATCTCATTATTGATGACAGCACACTCGATTACATTGCTTCACAAGTTGATACCAATATTCGTGAGCTTGAGGGTGCCTTGGTTAAAGTCCAGGCGCATGCAACAATTGAGCATGAAGACATCAACGTCAATTTAGCTCGCGAAGCCCTAGCAGATCTAAAACTGGTACAAAAAAATCAAGGCTTACAAATTTCTAAAATCCAAGAAGTCGTTGCTAATTATTTCCAAACTTCAACTTATGAATTGAAAGGAAAAAAGCGGGTAAGGCAGATTGTCGTACCGCGCCAAATTGCAATGTACCTGTCTCGTGAATTAACTGATTCCAGCTTACCTAAAATCGGTCAAGAATTTGGCGGCAAGGACCACACAACGGTGATGCATGCTTGCGATAAAATTAGTCGCGAAATAAAAACGGACTCAGATGTCAAAACAGCAGTTTTTGATTTGAAGCAAATGCTTGATCGCTAAAAAGTGCTTAAGTGTGGAAAACTTTCAGTCTTGTACACATTTTCTTAACCGTCATAATTACGTTATTTTAGGGCAAATTAAGTTTTTCAACAGAAATCACAGGACCTACTAATACTACTTAATTAAATATATAATTAATAAATAAAACAAATGCTAATCTAGGAGGTAACAAATGAAATTTACCGTAAACAGAAATCTGTTCGTTGACAATCTAAACAATGTAATGCATGCTATTTCTTCTCGCGCTACGATACCAATATTAAGCGGAATTAAACTCAACTTAACTAAGGATGAACTTCTTTTAACTGGTAGTGATTCTGACATTTCAATCGAAATTAGAATTCCGGTAAGTGAAGATTTAACTGTTGAATCAACTGGTGCAATTGTGTTACCAGCTCGGTTTTTCAGTGAAATTATTAGACGTTTGCCGGGTAAGGAATTTTCACTTGAAGTAAAAGAGAGTTTCCAAACACAAATCATCTCTGAAAATAGTGAATTCACGATTAATGGTCTTGATGCCAATAACTACCCAAGATTACCGGAAATTCCTGACGAGTCCTCTTTTATCATCTCAGGAAAAACTTTCCGTGAAATCATTAATGAAACCCAATTTGCAGTTGCAACCCAGGAAAGTCGTCTGGTTTTAACAGGTGTTCACTTTGACTTTGGCCCTGAGCGGATTCACGCTGTAGCGACCGATTCACATCGGCTTTCGAGTCGCGCATTGACGTTAGAAAATGGACCACAAGCTAAAACTGACTTAATTATTCCTGGTAAAAGCCTGCTTGAATTAGCACGTATTATCGGGGAAACTGATCCAGAAATTAAAGTTTGTCCGGGTGAAAATCAAGTACTCTTTGAAATTGGTAATATTCTGTTCTATTCACGTTTGCTTGAGGGCAGCTACCCTGATACTGAACGCTTGATTCCAAGCGAAAGCACGACAAGTGTTGAATTTGATTTAGCTGAGCTTTCTAGCGCACTTGACCGTGCAAGTCTGTTAACTCACGCTGGCCGCAACAATGTTGTTGATTTAACCCTAGATACTGAAAACCAAACAGCTAAATTATCGGGTGAATCGGCAGAAATTGGTAACGTAGAAGAAGATGTTGCCTTTAAGAAATTGGAAGGCAAGAACTTAAAGATTTCCTTCAACCCTGATTATTTGCGTGATGCTTTGCGAGCTTCGGTAACTGATTCGGTTGTAATGGAATTTACCCAGCCACTGCGGCCTTTCACTGTAAATCCAGATAAAGATGATATCGACTTTGTGCAATTAATCACACCAGTTAGAACTTTTTAAACAAACTTTTAGTTAATAATGAAAAAGGCCATCGAAATGATGGTCTTTTCTTTGGCAATTTTCTCAAAATAGACAAAAAAGGCGTCTTATTCTATTTTTACTGTCATTCACTGTGATACGTTTATTTATAAAAAAATCGTTTATAGGGCTTTATATTGCGCTTAAAGTTGTATTTTACCTGTGAAACGCATATACTTAACTATAGGTAATTAAAGTGATGAAGGTGGATATTATCAAAGAGTTTAAGGTAAAGGGTGAGTATGTCACTCTCAGTCAATTTTTAAAAGAAGAAAGTATCATTTCTTCTGGTGGTCAAGCTAAGTGGTATCTGCAAGAAAATCCCGTTATCTTGAATGGGATTAAGGAAAATCGCCGTGGGAAAAAGATTAGACCTGGCGATCAGATTGAAGTTGCCCAAGAAAGATATGAATTTTGGTAACCTGAATGTATCTCAAGCACTTTATTGCACAAAATTATCGTAATTTACAGCAATTAGACGTAGTTTTTGATCCCAATGTCAATATTTTTATCGGGCAAAATGCGCAGGGCAAGACTAATCTGCTTGAGGCGATTTACTTTTTGGCATTAACGAGATCACATCGGACAAGTAGTGATAAAGAATTAATTGCTTTTGACCAGGATTATGCAAATATTTCTGGCCATGTATATAAAAGCCAAATTGATTTATCCTTAAGGGTATTAATTACCAAAAAGGGTAAAAAAGTCTGGGTTAATCGGATCGAACAAGCCAAACTGTCAAAGTATGTTGGACAGTTAAATGCAATTTTGTTTTCTCCAGAAGATTTAGATTTGATTAAAGGAGCACCGACACAAAGGCGGCGCTTTATGGATCAAGAATTTGGCCAGATTAATTCGGAATATCTTTATTTTGCCGGTAAATACAGACAGGTATTGCAACAAAAAAATAACTATCTGAAATTACTGGCAAAAGGACAAGCACGGGACATGATGTTTTTAGATGTTTTGTCCGATCAATTGGCTGGGGTTGCAGCTGAAGTGATTGTTCGGCGATTTAAATTTTTAAAGTACTTAGATCGTTATGCTCAAAATGCATATGAACACATAAGTTCCAGCAATGAAAAATTGACACTTCATTATCGACCATCAGTCAAGGAAGTAACTGAATCTGATAGTGTCGAAGAGGTATATCGCAAACTACTTGCTAATTACCAAAAAAATCAAAAGGTCGAATTACTGAAAAAAACAACTCTTAGTGGACCTCATCGTGATGATATTGAATTTGAATTAGATGGCAAGGATGCACATTTATATGGCTCGCAAGGCCAACAGCGAACAATTGCGCTTAGTGTTAAACTTGCGGAAATCCAATTAGTACATCATTTAACTGCCGAATATCCATTACTTTTACTCGATGATGTAATGAGTGAGCTTGATCATGACCGTCAAAGTGCTCTGCTCAACTACATTCATGGTAAGACACAAACTTTTATTACAACAACAGATCTCGAAGGTATTTCCTGGGAAATAATTAAAAAGCCTAAGATATACCGGATTAAATCAGGGAAGATTTATTTAGAAGAGGGGAAATTGAATGGCTGATCAGAAGAAAGACAACCTCGACCAAATCAAGCAATATGAAAAAGAAGCTGATAAATATAATGCCAGCCAAATTCAAGTTTTAGGCGGGCTTGAAGCTGTTCGTAAACGGCCGGGTATGTATATTGGCTCCACAAGTTCTCAAGGCTTGCACCACCTAGTTTGGGAAATAATTGATAATGGTATTGATGAGAGCTTGGCAGGCTTTGCAACTAAGATCGAAGTTACCATCAATGAAGATGGTAGCGTAACTGTTCAAGATGATGGACGGGGAATTCCAGTTGACATTGAGAAAAAGACTGGTCGTCCAGCGCTTGAAACTGTCTTTACTGTTCTTCACGCTGGTGGTAAGTTCGGCGGTGGCGGCTATAAAGTATCTGGTGGATTGCACGGTGTTGGTGCTTCAGTAGTTAATGCATTATCAACCAAGCTGGATGTTACAACAATGCGTGATGGCAAAAAGTACTTTATTGACTTTGATCATGGTCGTGTTGATCATGAAATGAAAATGACTGGTACTGTGCCGTTGACTGATCATGGTACAATTGTTCACTTCTTCCCAGATCCTGATATCTTCACTGAAACTACTTCATTTGATGATAAAATCTTAAAAAATAGAATACGTGAATTAGCCTTTTTGAATAAAGGCTTAAAGCTGACGTTTACGGATAAGCGAAAAGATAGCGCCGAAACGGATGTTTATCACTACGAGGGTGGTATTCAAGAATACGTTTCGTTCCTAAATCGTGATAATGAAGTTTTATTTGATAAACCAATTTATGTAGAGGGGACTTTCAGCGACATTAATGTCGAAGTTTCTTTGCAATATACTAAGGGTTATAAAACAACCTTGATGACTTTTGCTAATAACATTCATACCTATGAAGGCGGAATGCATGAAGCAGGGTTCAAGACAGCCTTAACGCGTGTAGTTAACGATTATGCTCATAAGACTAAATTACTGAAAGATAATGATGATAATTTGTCTGGTGAAGATATTCGTGAGGGTATGACAGCAATCGTTTCTGTTAAGCACCCAAACCCACAATTCGAAGGTCAGACTAAGACCAAATTAGGTAATTCCGATGCTAGAACGGCAGTTGACCGGGCATTTTCTGAAACTTTCAATGCTTTCTTAATGGAAAATCCGCAAGTTGGCCGAAAGATTGTTGAAAAAGCACAGTTAGCTGAACGTGCTAGAACTGCTGCTAAGCGTGCTCGTGAAGTTACCCGAAAGAAATCAGGCTTAGAAATTGCTAATTTGCCAGGGAAATTGGCAGATAATACAAGTAATGATCCAAGTATTTCAGAATTATTCATTGTCGAGGGTAATTCAGCCGGCGGTTCTGCTAAGCAAGGTCGTTCAAGATTAACACAAGCAATTTTACCGATTCGTGGTAAAATTCTGAATGTTGAAAAAGCTTCGATGGATCGTATTTTGGCCAATGAAGAAATTCGGTCATTATTTACGGCATTAGGAACTGGTTTTGGAGCTGATTTCGATGTTTCTAAGGCCCGTTACCATAAGCTGATTATTATGACTGATGCCGATGTCGACGGGGCCCATATTAGAACGCTGCTGTTAACACTCTTTTACAACTATATGCGTCCAATGATCGACAAAGGATATGTCTATATCGCTCGTCCGCCTCTATACCAAGTTCGTCAAGGCAAAGTAATCAGATATTTAGATACTGATGAGGAATTGCATGACTACCTAGGCAGCTTGCAGCCAAGTCCAAAGCCAACGGTTCAGCGGTATAAGGGATTAGGTGAAATGGACCCAGAACAATTATGGGAAACAACCATGAATCCTGAAAATAGGCGGCTAGATCGGGTTAGTCCGGAATATGCCAAAAATGTCGATGAGGTGTTTGAATTACTCATGGGTAACGAAGTCGCACCGAGACGTAGTTTCATTGAAAGCAACGCTAAGTACGTTGAAAACTTGGATGCTTAGGAGGTTTAAATGGATAACGACAACCAAAGTCAAGATCACAGAATAAGAAACGTTGACTTGACCAACGTGATGAATAGTTCATTTTTGGATTATGCGATGTCAGTTATCGTAGCACGGGCTTTGCCTGATGTTCGCGATGGTTTGAAACCAGTCCAGCGTCGTATTCTTTACGGAATGAGCGAATTAGGCGTTACACCTGATAAACCATATAAGAAATCGGCCAGAATAGTTGGGGAAGTTATGGGTAAGTTTCACCCCCACGGTGATTCCTCAATTTATTTGGCGATGGCGCACATGGCACAAGATTTTAGCTACCGGTATATGCTGGTGGACGGTCACGGTAACTTTGGTTCGGTCGATGGTGATGAACCAGCCGCAATGCGTTATACCGAGGCACGAATGAGTAAAATCGCGGTTGAAATGCTGCGTGATATCAATAAAAATACTATTGATTGGCAACGTAACTACGATGACTCTGAAAATGAACCAGTTGTTTTACCAGCTAGGATTCCTAACCTGCTTGTCAACGGGACAAGTGGAATTGCCGTTGGTATGACCACGAATATTCCACCACATAACCTTTCTGAAGTTATTCAAGGATTGCATATGTTGATGGACAATCCAGAAATAACTACTAAAGAGTTGATGAAGGCAATTCCGGGACCAGATTTTCCAACTGGCGGAACAATTATGGGCCGAGGCGGTATTTACCGCGCTTATGAAACCGGCCGGGGCAACATTGTTGTTCGGGCTAATACTAATATTGAAACCGAAAAAAGTGGCCGTGAGCGAATTGTAGTTACTGAGATTCCGTACTTGGTCAATAAGGCTGAATTAGTAAAGAAGATTGCTGATTTAGCTCGTTCTAAGACAATTGACGGAATTACCGGTGTTCGTGATGAATCCGACCAATCTGGGATGCGAATTACCATAGATGTTCGGCGTGATGCCAGCGCAAGTGTTATTTTGAATAATTTATTCAAGCAGACACAGATGCAGGCTAACTTCGGCATGAACATGGTGGCAATTGTTGATGGCGCACCACATTTCCTAAGCTTAAAGGAAATGCTGCAATACTACTTACAACACCAAGAAGATGTTGTTACTAGAAGAACCAAGTTCGATCTTGCTAAAGCTGAAGCTAGAGCTCATATTCTTGAAGGTTTGAAGATTGCACTAGATCACATTGATGAAATTGTTCATATTATTCGTCAAAGTGAATCAAGTGATATTGCTAAAGCCGCGTTAATCAGTCGGTTTGGATTAGATGACAAGCAGTCGCAAGCAATCCTGGATATGCGGTTAGTTCGCCTGACTGGACTGGAACGCGATAAAGTTGAAGCTGAATATAAAGAATTAAAAGCCAAAATTGCGGACTACCAAGATATTCTTGCACGACCAGAGCGAATTAACGAGATTATTTATGACGAACTGCTTGATATTCAAAAGCGCTTTGGTGATGATCGCCGAACCAAGATTGGCGAAGGAGAAGTTGTTTCGATTGAAGATGAAGATTTGATCGAAAAACAAGATGTCTTGTTAACCTTGACTCACAGTGGCTACATTAAGCGGATGCTGATTAATGAATTTAAGACCCAAAACCGTGGTGGTAAAGGGATTAAAGGCATGGGCATTAAAGATGGTGACTTCATCGAAAACTTAATGTATTCAAGCACGCATGATTTATTGTTATTCTTTACTAATAAGGGAAAAGTCTACTCTAAGAAAGCTTACGAAATTCCTGAATTTGGTCGGACAGCTAAGGGTTTGCCGATTGTCAATCTCCTTCAGTTTGAGAAGGGCGAAAAAATCCAGACAATCATTAATATACCTGAAGATGCAGATGATAAGTACCTCTTCTTCATTACCAAGATGGGAACTGTCAAACGGACCCACGTTAGTGAATTTGCCAATATCAGAAATAGTGGTTTAATTGCTCTAACGCTGCGCGATGGTGATGAATTGAGTAATGTCTTACCAACCGATGGTAAGCAAGATATCTTAATTGGTACTCATTTGGGCTATGCTGTTCGCTTTAACGAAACAACTGTCCGCTCTATGGGACGAACTGCTGCTGGTGTCCGGGGAATTAATCTTCGTGATCATGACTATGTAGTCGGTTCCGGTGTCGTTAAGGATAGCGATGAAGTTTTAGTCATTTCTGAAAAAGGTTACGGCAAACGGACCAGTGCTAGTGAGTATCCGGTTAAAGGCCGTGGCGGTAAAGGAATTAAGACTGCGAATGTCACGGAAAAGAATGGACCATTGTCTGGCGTTACTGTAGTAGATGGTTCACAGGATATTATGGTCATTACGGATGACGGAATTATGATCCGCTTTAAGATTACGGATGTTTCTCAAACTGGTCGAAGCACAATTGGTGTTCGCTTGATTAAAGTTGGTGATGGTAGTAAGGTTGCAAGTCTTGCTGTTGTGCCTGCTGAAGAAGACCAAGAAGTTGCAAATGACGAAGAAACAACTGCTGAATCAGAAGAATAATTAAGAAAAAAATTATCAGACTTTTTTGCGTATTTAATTATGAGGGATGAAAAAATTCCTTGTAGGATCACGTGAAGATAGTTTGGTAATTTTTTGTTTCTGTGCTAAAATTAGTGCTTGCGAGTAATAAAACTAAATTACTCCTTGTTCTTGAATTTTTAGCAAGAACCATTTAGTCCAAAAGGAGGTGCACTAGTAATGACAACTACTAAGTATGAAATAACTTATATTATTAAGCCTGATATTGATGAAGAATCAAAAAAGGCGCTAGTTGAAAACTATGATAAGGTTATTGCCGATAATGGTGGTACGATGGTTGAGTCAAAAGACTGGGAAAAGCGTCATTTCGCATATGAAATTAACAAATACCGTGAGGGAACTTATCACGTTATGACTTTCACTGCAGACAACGCTGACGCAGTTAACGAATTTGACCGTTTATCTAAGATTGACACTGCTGTTTTGCGTTCAATGACTGTCAAAGTTGGCGAATAAAAAATAGTAACTTATCGTTTTCGTGATTTAGGAAAGGAAGGACCTAAAGTATGATTAATCGAGTTGTACTTGTTGGCCGTTTAACACGTGATCCTGAATTACGTACTACTGGGAGTGGAATCTCGGTTGCTACGTTTACTCTTGCCGTTGATCGTCAGTATACTAACGCTCAAGGCGAGAGAGGTGCGGATTTTATTAGCTGTGTAATTTGGCGAAAAGCAGCAGAAAATTTCTGTAACTTTACGTCTAAAGGATCACTTGTTGGTATTGACGGCCGAATTCAAACCAGAAGTTACGATAATAAAGATGGGCAAAGAGTATATGTGACCGAAGTTGTCGTTGATAACTTTGCATTGCTTGAATCACGTAAAGATCGTGAAGCCCGTGGTCAAAATGGTGGCTTTACACCAACTGATAACGGCAATTTTGGTAATCAAAATACCAATAATTCGCCAAACATGGGACCATCTAATCAGAATAATCCGCTAAATAGCAGTAATCAATCTGATAATACCCAAGATCCATTTGCTGGTTCGGGTGACACGATTGATATTTCTGATGATGATCTTCCATTCTAATTTTAAAGAAAGGACCTAGGATATGGCTCAACAAAGAAGAGGCGGCCATCGTCGTCGTAAGGTTGACTTTATCGCAGCCAACCACATTGATTACGTTGACTACAAGGACGTTGATCTGTTGAAACGTTTTATCTCCGAAAGAGGTAAAATCTTACCACGTCGTGTCACTGGCACTAGCGCTAAGAATCAACGTAAAGTAGCTAAGGCAATCGAAAGAGCTCGCATTATGGGCTTGTTGCCATTCGTTACTGAAGACTAATTAAGTCAAATAAAATAAAAGGCGGAAAAGTTAATTTTCCGCCTTTTTTGTGTTTTATTAAATATTTTTTTGTAAAGCGGCAGCTAATTTCCGCCCAATACTAAAATTATTCTTTATCGCGGCATTAAGCCCCAGCCAAATGTCCGGTCTAAGCAGATATGTGCCAGCCATATTAGGTTAAAGTTGATTAACTGGGTTGTTCTTAAATGGGGGAACAAAGCCAAAATGGTCAAAAAGATTAACGGAAATACAAGTAAATGGCCGAGATTATAAAGAACATTTCCCACCTGAGGCGATATTGCATAGCCAGCTGCCCCAAGATCAAAAACTAGGTACCAGGCAATAAAAAATAGTAATGAACCATCGTTTTTCCAGTATGCTACTAATAGAAAAATTAGTGCGGCAAGATAGTCCAATTTACGAAGATAAGCAATCATATTTTTTCCTTCCAGTTTATAATTCGCCTAACTGTTTTAAGCTATTTTCGATTTCGTCAATGGAGGCTTCTTCTTCAATTTTGTTTTTAAGTTCAGCTAGAATTTTTGTCATTTTGGTATAAAAAATGGCTTGTTGCTGACAATCCTGTGCTTTTTTCGTTACTAGTTTTAAGGTCTCTTTGTCGCAGTAATTGCTTTTAGGGCTTTGATATAAGGCAACAGCTTGTTTAACTTCTGGTAACTTTAGCTGTGCGTGACGCAGATTGGTAATAAACTTCATTAATGCAGCATCGGCATCAGTGTAGTCTCTGTAGCCGTTTCTGTTACGTTGGGGATGCAATAGCCCAATTTTTTCATAGTAACGCAGGGTATCAGTACTAATATTTACTAGTTTAGCGAATGCAGCAATTTTCATTATTCAAAGCCTCCATGAATTCAGTATCACATTGGAGTATACTCCAATGTCAAGAATTAATAATATAAAAATAGCGCCTAGTACCACCAGCTAGGTGTCTTTTTATCCGCTGTTTTGCCGACTTTAATTTTTAAGCACCAATTTTTATTAGAATGATGCAAGGAAAGCAAGCAGCCTGCTCCAGCCTGCGATAATAGTCGATTTTAGCTTAATTTAAAGATAACCCGGTACCTGCTACTTCTTAGCAGCAATAAAAGCTTAATATTCAGGAGTTTCTTATCAAGTGATTACAAGGTATAATAATAATGATGTACTATACATTAATTTAGGAAGGATCTTACATGAAAGATTTTTTACGTAAGCTTGAATTTCCTGCTTTTATCAAGGATTCACGTTTGACAGCTTCTGTCATTATCATCTTGGCACTGTCACTTTTAGGCAGTATTGTTGCGATGATCATGAATCCATTATTCGGTTTGGCAATGGTACTAATTTTTATTTTGACCGTTGCTTGTACCGTTTATGGTGCTTATATACTTGCTGGTAACGCGAATAACTTTGCTGTCAGTTTGTCTTATCGGATTAAGCGCAGCGAACAAGAAGCGATGATTAAAATGCCTCTTGGCATCTTGCTGTATGACAAGGACAGACAAATTCAGTGGGTAAATCCATATTTACAGCTTTATTTAAAAGATGAAGACCTGATTGGACACACGATTAAATCAGTTGATCCAGATTTAGATAAGTTAATTGATGATTTGTTAAAGGCTAAAACTGCTGAAAATCACGTTGTGAATTGGGATGGTCACCAATTTGAAATGGTCATCCAGAATAATTTGGGTGTGATCTATTTACTTGATATTACGCGTTATGCGAAAATTGAACAGAAATATAATAATGAGTTGTTAGCAATTGGCCAAGTATTTATTGATAATTACGATGAACTAAGCGAAACGATGCATGATCAGGAACTTACGACTACGAGTTCTTATGTGCAAAATACTCTGAGTGATTACGCCAAAAATTACAATGCCTACCTTAAGCGGATTGATGAGGATCATTTCTTGCTACTGTTACATATGCAGGATTTAGCTAAAATGGAAAAAGATAAGTTTTCCGTTTTGGATAAAATGCGGCTAGAAACCAGCCGTAATAATACGCCATTGACCTTATCGATTGGGATTGCTTTTGGCAGTAGTTTAATTACCGAATTGGCTGACCAAGCCCAGTCTAACCTTGACTTGGCTTTAGGACGAGGCGGTGACCAGGTTGTTTTAAGTCAACCTGGAAAGGCCGCGCGTTTTTATGGCGGTAAATCTAATCCAATGGAAAAACGGACACGTGTGCGTGCACGAATGGTTTCCCAAGCAATTAGTGAATTGTTTAAAGAAGCTGACCGGGTTTTTGTTGTTGGTCATGCTAATCCCGATATGGATTCAGTGGGTAGTGGAATTGGTGTCGTTAAGATTGCCAGATTGCATAATGTTAAGGCGAACTTTGTGCTAGACGTCAATAAGACAAACTATGATGTTGGCCGGTTAGTTGCCAAGATGCAAAAAGTTAAGGAAGACACCGATATGTTTATCTCGCCAGACGATGCTTTGGAAAGTTTAACTGACAAGTCAATGCTAGTTATGGTTGATCATTCAAAATATTCGATTACTTATTCAAAAGATTTATACGACCGGTTGAAGAATCGCATTATTGTAATTGATCACCACCGCCGCGGTGAAGAATTCCCTGAAAATCCTATGCTGACATACGTTGAGCCCTATGCCTCGTCAGCATGTGAACTTGTCACTGAAATGGTAGAATACCAACAACCAAGTTCAGGCCAGCGGGTCTTGACCGATTTGGAAGCGACAGCAATGCTAGCTGGTATTACGGTTGATTCACGTGAATTCTCGCTAAGAACGGGAACGCGGACATTTGATGCGGCGAGCTATCTGCGCTCAATTGGTGCTAGCTCTGTTGGCGTAAGCGAGCTGCTTAAGGAGGATATCGATAGTTTCCTTGAGCGCACACGCCTAGTCAGCAGCCTAAAAATGATTAGGCCAAAAATGGCTGTTTTGTGCGGTGATGATGACCAGATTATTGACCCGATAATTACTGCTCAAGCTGCGGATACGGCACTTGATTTGGAAAATGTTGAAGCTAGTTTTGCAATTACTCGGCGCAGTAAAGACACCATTAGCATTTCTGCTCGTTCGATGGGCGAAATCAATGTCCAGCTAATTATGGAAAAATTAGGCGGTGGCGGCCATTTATCTAATGCTGCAACGCAAATTAAGGGTGTTACAGTTCAAGAGGCACTTGCCAAACTGCTTAATGCAGTTGATACTTATGAAAAAGAAAATGAATAGAGGTAAGCAAAATGAAAGTTATTTTTACTAAAGATGTTAAAGGCCGCGGCAAACGTGGTGAAGTTAAGAACGTTCCAGATGGCTACGCCCAAAACTTTTTATTAAAACGCGGTTTAGCTAAAGAGGCTAATAAGGCCAACATGCATACTTTAGAGCGTGTAGAGGCCAATGAAAAGGCTGCTTACGAAAGTGAAAAGGCAGAAGCTGAAAAAATTAAGGCTCAGCTTGACCAAGATGAAACTGTAGTCAACTTTAAGTCAAAGGCTGGTTCAGATTCACGTCTTTTTGGTTCAATTTCCGGTAAGAAAATTGTTGAGGGCTTAGAGAATCAGTTCGGAATTAAGCTCGACAAGCGCAAATTAAACCTGCCTGAGCCAATTAAAACCTTAGGCTATACAAATGTACCTGTTAAGTTATTTAAGGGCATAGAGGGCAAAATTCGTGTCCACGTTACTGAACAGGAATAACTTTAATTTAATAAAAAGTGGTCATGATTAATGGATAATATCGTTTCGCAACAAATACCGCACGATGATGAAGCGGAAAAAGCCGTTTTAGGTGCAATTTTTATTGATCCAGAGGCAATTGCCGACGCCAGCGCGGAGGTTGAGCCGGGTGACTTTTATAAAAAAGCTAATCAATTAATCTTTCAAGCAATGCTTGATTTATCGGATCGCGAAGATGCAATTGATCCGCTAACTTTACAAGATGAATTAACCAAAAAGAATCAGCTGGATGATATTGGCGGAATTGCTTATGTTTCGGAACTTGCCATTGCCACTCCTACGGCTGCTCATATCGTTTATTATGCCAAGATTGTTCACCGTAAGGCATTATTGCGGCGGCTTATTTCTGCCAGTCAAAAAATCATTTCGAACGCAATGCAGGATTCAGACGATGTTACTGCAATTCTAGATGATGCCGAAAGTGAGATCATGAATGTTTCTTCGGAAAACAATGCAAATGGCTTTCGGGGAATCAAGGATATTGTTAATGCCGCAATTGAAGAAATCAATAGTATTCCTGAAGACGGCAACATGGTTACTGGTCTGCCCACAGGCTTTGTCGAACTAGATAAAATGACTACGGGATTCCACGATGATGAATTAATTATTATTGCTGCCCGTCCAGGTGTTGGTAAAACTTCTTTTGCACTGAATGTTGCTCAGTATGTTGGGTTGCATACTGACAAAACGGTTGCCATGTTTTCTTTGGAAATGAGTGGGAAACAGCTGGTACAAAGAATGCTAGCCTCTGAAGGCCTAATTAATTCGCAGCATCTAAGGACTGGTCAATTGGACGAAGAGGAGTGGCGCAAATTGATCGTAGCGTCTGGCTCTTTGGCTAATGCCAGCATCTATATTGATGATACGCCAGGAATTAAAATGAGTGAGATTAGGGCACAGGCTCGCCGACTTGCCAAGGAAAAAGGCAACTTAGGCTTAATTGTGATCGATTATCTGCAGCTGATTGAAGGACCACGCAGCGAATCACGCCAACAAGAAGTCTCGGCAATTTCGCGGCAATTGAAAAAATTGGCTAAAGAACTACATGTGCCGGTTATTGCTCTGTCTCAGTTATCACGTTCAGTCGAGCAGCGACAGGACAAGCGGCCTGTCTTATCTGATATCCGTGAATCTGGTTCTATTGAACAGGATGCCGATATTGTCTCTTTTTTGTACCGGGATGATTATTACCGCGATGAAAATGAGGAAGATGGTGATGATCAACAAGAAGTTGGTGCAGAAGATGATAATGGTGAAGTAGAAGTCATTATTGAAAAGAACCGGTCTGGTAGCCGGGGGACGGTTAAATTAATGTTCTCTAAGCCATATAACCGCTTTTCAAACCTCGATTATAGTCACGATCAACCCGATCAGTAAACAATACTATATAATTTGTACCTAACATATAAAAAAACTATTATTACAGCTGCTATTCTGGATATCAATCCAAAAATAAAGCATATTTAATGACTTAGTTAATTTAAGATTGTACTATTAAGGTGTAAATAGATTATTTTGCTTATTTTTTAGGAAAGGACCTAGAATTATGGCTGATAAAGGATTTAAAGATAAAGTAGCAGGAAAAGCTAAAGAATTAAAGGGTAAGGTACAGCAAGCTGCAGGTGATATGAAAGACAAAGCCCAAGATGCTGCTGACAATGTCAAAGATAAAGTCGATGACGCCAAGGATAATATGAAAAAATAATACTTGGTAAAAAAAGAGTTGAGGAATATTTCCTCAACTCTTTTTTGTGTTACACGTGAAACTAATTGCTAACGTAATTTGTTTTTAACTTCTGGGGGCAACTCCAAATTAGGGTGCTCCGGATCATAAAATTCGTAAAAGACAGGAGCCTTATTTGAATCATTACTCTTAGGATAGAGTTCATAATTATTAGCCATCAACGGCAGTGTCATATTATTTTTATAGGAATCCCAAATCTTACCTAAAATTTGAGCAATTAACTTACGCTCTTGGGGCTCAAGTGATAAAAAGACCCGACTAAAACGGTAAGTTCCAACCAGTTTATTATTTGTTAGCTGATGTGCTTCCTCAATATCGGCATTTTCAAAGGCTTCGAATAAATCAGAAAATGCTTCACCGCGTTCTTCTTTGGGAATGGAATGATTAAAGTTAATTAGAGCATGACGGAGTACACGACTGCCAGAAGATAATCCTTTTGCCAGGGTAAAACTGTCACGACCAACTGACCAGCGTCGCGGGTCATGCTGGTTGCGCATTGCCGCCGTACTTTTGACAACAATTGTTTGCTCAGGATGGTCAAGCATTGCACCAAAGATTGAACTCTGTGGAATGTAGGTTTTCATTTTAGGCATTGCCTGGACAAAACCGGGACTAGTATAAACCTTATGGAAAAATCCCGGACCATCAAAACTAAGCGCTTTAACCACTCTTTCTTGTGTTTCGGGCTTAGCAGCACTTAGGGCATATTGGGCAAAATTCCCGCCTTTTGAATGACCCAAGAGATAAATTCGCTTTTCAGGTAACTTGGTCGCGATTTCTTCCAAATATTTTGCCGCTACGCTTTGACCGTAAATTTCCGGCAAATAGTTCATGCGCATATCTTCTTTCCAACCAATCATGGTGCCATCAGTACCACGAAAGGCGATAGCAATGGTATCCTTTGTAATTGAAAATGTTGCAGCACTGAATTGTAGTGGATACGGGTCGTCTTCTAGCCTGTCAGTCCAGTCAAGAATTTTAATATTGCCAATTCTAGGACTTTCGGCAAGTAAGATAATTTCTGCAGCAGTTTCAGAATGCATTTGGTGCTGAAAAGATGCCAAATTACGCAGTTTTTCTGCTAATTCAGCTAATGTGTGTCCAATGCTAGAATCATCTGCGGGAAGATAAACTAATGAAGATAATAAAGCGGCATCGATACTGTTAAAAGGCTTTTCTGCGAAAGTAAGATCACCGCGCCAACGTAAATAATCAAGTGGACCAGCCATAAAAATTACTCCTTTTTATTAAAATTACCACTTTTCAGCAGCCATTGTAGCTAATTTGATTTTTGCAAACAAAAAATAAGCAATAGTTAATTTCTATTGCTTATTGTAAAACATTCAGTTATTTACCGAGACTATCGTAACTGATTCGTTTAATGTCAGGATATTTCCGCAAAGCCATAATAATATCATTTTCATCAATATTATTATTAATAATACCATCGGCAAAGAAAATAATCTTTTCATCACTAACAAATAATATTTTGACAGAGGCATTTTCAACATGATTTGCAGCTAATTCATGTTGAATTGTTTCCAAAATATGGGGTCGATTAACTGCCTCAATTTGAACATTAAACCGGATATGCATGATGATTTTATCAATAATATTATCATCATGAAATAGCATCTGAATAACAAATAACAGGGCTGTAGCCAAAATGCCTAAGAAGTATAATCCAGAACCAATAGCCATACCAATTGCGGCTGTTGCCCAGATGCCTGCAGCTGTAGTCAATCCAGAAACCTGATCTTTTTTGATCAAGATTGTTCCGGCACCAATAAATGAAATACCAGATACAATTTGCGCCGCTATACGTGAGGCATCAAATTCTATGCCGGAAGTTTTTATCACATCATAGAATCCGTACTTGGAAACGATCATAAATAGCGCAGATGAAAATGCGACAACGATGTGGGTTCTGACACCAGCGCTTTTTCTCTGTATTGCTCGCTCATAGCCGATTAAGGCCCCGCATAAAGAGGCTACCAACAACCTTAATAACCAAGGCAATTGGGCATTAATCGGTGCTATATTTGCCATTATATCAATATCACTCCATTTCTAAATAAATCACGTTATATTATACTCTAAAATAAATAGTATTAGAATATAGTTTTTTAAATGTTTATGAAAATTAGACTGAAAGGATCAATGAAATCATTGAAGTCCTAAGCCTCAATAGATTAGTAAAGTGAATTTGTTTTTTAAGTAATCTTGAGAAATTACTTACTATGGTCGCAGTAAATAATTAATTAACTAATATTTAATTGGCTTTGGATGTTTGACGACTTCGTTAGTTAATAAATCATTGAAAAGATAGAACAATAGGTGATTGTAAACGTAAATATTTAAGGACAGCTTTTACGAATAGCAAAATTTGATGCAGGAAAATTAATGTTAATGCTTAGGGGTTAAGCGAATGGATGATAGACTTTTTGCCCAAAAAGTTCTTGAATAGTGGGTAGTCAAGATAAAGTTGAAAAATCCTTGCACTGTGTAACACAGCGCAAGATTATTTCCAATGATGCAGCAGAAATCAATTTTGAGGAACTGCGTGCAACAATAATTTTAGCAGCAATTGCTGCAATCGTGACTTTTGTTGTTCAGCTCTTCATGAAAATCGAAGAGCCAAAACAAGCAGCAGTAAGCGAGTAAAATTATTTGTAAATTAGATTGAAATAGCGATTTTTAAGTTTAGCTGGCAACAAAAGCGCTTTTTTGCAACAAAAAAATAAATTTACTGGTGAAAAGTACTTGCGTAAAGCTAACTGATATGGTTTAATAAATATCGTTGTCGAGTTTGACAATGCTGACTTAGCTCAGTTGGCAGAGCACGTCACTAGTAATGATGAGGTCGGAGGTTCGAATCCTCTAGTCAGCATAAATAAGAATTATTTAAATTCATTAACCTTAATTTATCAACGTTTTACGCAGGTAAGTTAAGGTTAATTTTTGTTTATAAAAGATAATAAAGAACACAAACGGAACACGCAAAATAGCGTGTTCCGTGAAAAAACTCTTAGATAGAAATAAAAGCTGGTATATCAAGGTTATTAGTCACTTTTACGTGTGCAGGAATGTGCACATTAATATTTTCCAATCCAGAAAAAAATATAATAGTATACTAAATATATTGGTAACGTTGTAGTTGGATTTTTAGAAAAGAAGAAAAGAAATGAATCAAATGAAAAAAGTAATTAAACCAATAATTGCAGTTGTTTTTATGACTTTGCTACTTGGGATAGGAGCCTATGCAGAAAAAAACAATACTAATAATCTGGGTACTAATCAGGTTCATGCATCTAGCATAACAATTCCTAAGAAAATGCGTGGCACATGGAAATCAAAACCACAATACTCATTTGAGTCAAAACATATTAACAAGAATATGGCTGTGCCAGCGATGAAAATGAAAGTTTCAGCAAAGAAAGTAAAATGGCATTTCATTGGCTATGTTCCTTCTGGTTATGACCACCGGAGCCATATTATTAGGTTAGTTTCACTTCAGAATGGTCAACCAGTCCTGAAAGGACACGGTCCATACCGAGATGATAATTATTTACAGATGAGCGGCAAAGTTCTAACTTTAGGCTATCACGGCGGATTTAATAACTTTACTAAAGTAAAAAAATAGTGCTAAAAAAAATACGAAAGAAGAATTCAAAATGAAATTCACAAAAATTATTACTAAGTTAGCACTTGCGAGTGCGTTACTTGGCTCTGTTGGAGTAACTACAATTGCACTAAATACTACTACTATCAGTGCTCATACAATGCTCCCAACTTCAAAAACTAAAGATTATAACAAAATGCAAAAATTGGCTAATAAAATAGGAATTACATATACAAAACCACGTTATTTCAATGATTGGGTTCCAGGTAATAATGTTGGTGATTGGTATCGAATGAATCCATATAAATTAGCAGGTCCAATGATTGATCCAGGACGTCAATGGGACCGTACAATTGGTGCAGGTACAATTCACGGACGTGCTTTCTTTGTTACTCAAAATGAAGGCGGTGTAAAAACGCTAATTCCAGCTGAATTTTACCATGTGCCTTACGGGTTTAGATTCAAAAGAAACCACGCACCTGTAGAATGCTACTATGGTTCATTGGCTGAATCGTACAATGGTTATGATGATTACTTAGACGAATATGGGATTGGCTATACTGGTGTAAATACTATCTACAGTAACCGCAAAGACGGTCATAGAAAGTTAACACTAGCATATGATGGTCAAAACCGTGAAAAGAATCCCGGATTCTTTATCGGTTTAACAGCCATTCATATGAATGATGGTGAAGATTACTACCCAGTATACAGTTATTCTAATAACGGTAATCTAGGCGTAGTCTACATCCGCACTGAAGATATTGACCAATTCGAACCAGCAAAGGTTACGTATAAATCTATTGGGACTCTTAATAAAACAAAAGGTAAAAATTACTACCATAGTTTTAAACCATATAGAAATCGTGTTGATTATTAATTAAATCAGAAACGTTAATAATACGTTTTCACGTATGTTATATTTTCATACGAAAGAAGAAATAAAAATGAAATTCACAAAAGTTATCACTAAGTTAGCACTAGCAGGTGCTTTACTTGGTTCTGTTGAAGTAACTGCCACTGCACTCAACACTACTACTGTTAGTGCAGAATCACTTCAAACAGCAAAAACAAAAGATTATAATAAATTATTGCAACTATCAAAAGTGCCTGGCAAGCATTACATAGGAACTCGAAAATTCTATGCATCATGGGTACCAGGCAATAATGTTGGTAATGCCTATCTTAGCAAACCATATAAATTAGCAAATATTACAATGAACCCCGGACGTGAATGGGCTACAGCTGTTGGAGCTGGATATATACATGGTCAACAATATATTATAGAACATCAAAGTGACAGTGTCGAAATGCTTATTCCAGCTGAATTCTACCATGTGCCTTATGGATTCAAATTCAAGAAAAATCATGCACCAGTAGAGTGTTATTATGGTTCTTTGGCTGAATCATGGAATGGCTATGATGAATATTCTGGTGAATATGAAGGTGATTACACGAAGAATAATACTATTTATAGCGATCGAAAAGACGGTCACAGAAAGTTAACGCTTTCATATGACGGTCAAGACCACGGTAAGAACCAAGGATTCTTCATTGGCCTAACAGCCATCCATATGAACGATAATCATGATTACTATCCAGTATATAGCTATTCTGTTGATGGTAATCTAGGTGTAGTTTACATTCGTACGGAAGATATTGATCAGTTCAAACCAGCAAAGGTAACCTACAAATCAATCGGTACTTTAAATAAAACTAAGGGTAAAAACTATTATCATAGTTTCAAACCATACAAAAATCGTGTTGATTATTAATTAAACCAAAAATATCTCAAGAAAGGTGACTAAAATGACTCAAATGAGTAATGTTCGTTTGTTGTTATTTTCAACTATTATTGTTAGTTAATTTCTAATATCTTGCAACTAATGGAAATTTTGCTTGATTTATGTATATATATAATATACAATTTAATTGTAAGCGGTTCATCTGCTTACCGTCCGTTGGACAGCTTGCGGACGAAAAAGACGTTCTAATTATACGGTTGTTACTGGTAGTTTTAGTAACTACTAGCAAACTGTTCTATCTACGTAATTTGCAGTGCTATCATGCTTCGGTCTGGTAGTTCCTGCAAGCCATGATTTTCATGTGTAGCTGATTTATGGTCATTAGTTTTAGTTATATGACCATACTGAACCAGTTTCAATACTGGTGGGGCGATTAGGATAAATTCTAATCGCCTTTTTTATAGGAAATTATATATAAAAGATGTTGAAAATGTATAAATATAAAGAATTTGCTCCCCAAACATATCTAGACTTAATGAATGGCTCAGTCACATTTAGTATTAATGGCATCTTAAAGTGGCTAATAACAGCACTTAATTTTATTATTGATGAGAACTGGAGCCACGATGAATTATTGTCTTTTTCAATTGCTAATAACATTGATTTTATTTTAGCAAGTCATAATGAAGTTGATTTTGCCAAAAACTCTCATGATAAATTTAAAAATGAAGAAGATGCGGATGTGGATAAAGTAGAGCTAATAAATGTCAAAAACTTAACTAAATTAATCAAACTAATTGATAAAACTAAGGAAAACAATATTTACAAGGAAATTATGTTTAAAGGTTTTTATTTGAACTTAGATAGGGGAAAGTTATTTTTTAATTTAAGGGAGTTAATATATGGTTATATTAAAAATCCATATAATTTCAATGATTATCGGAAAATTCACACTGATGCCAATGATTTTAAAATTTTTGCCAAAAAAAATAATATAGATATTGATTCTATTAATGCTGCTAAAATCCAATTTATTCCACAATCATTAGACGGTGCTTCTGAGTCCATGGATACTAACACTTCTACTTCTAGTACCGTGGAAGTTATCGATTCTGCTTATTTATTGAAAATTTGGCAAATACTAAATCGGATTAGCAAATTACAAAATAACAAAAAGAAAGGAACTAATCAGTATGAAGAAATAAATGCAGGAATTATCGAAAACAAAAATCAAGATCAAAAATTCTATTCGGTAACCTACGCCTTAGAGGCATTGAATAATAGAATGGCTAAACCAGCCATTAAAATTGGTAAAAACGCGATCAGAAAGCAAATAAGAAAGTTAATTAATGAAGATTCAAATAAATATCAAAAAATAGAATTATCCAGTAGCCAAATTGAGATGAATAATAAAAAATGGCTAGCAAGAAATAACCGCGAAACCTACATTAACGAAACATTATTTAATGCAATTTTAGATTATAATTTTGCTAAAAATGATGAAAATTATCCTATTTCTGAACCTAAATTTACAGAAAAGTTTTCATTAATAGATGAATTAGAATCACATGCTTTTTTTAAAAATAATCAAGAAGTCAAAATAGACTACAATGCTTTCAATACCGTAGAAACGAAGTTTAACTATTTTAAAGGAAAGATGAAATTTTATATTGATCAAAAAATAAAATGGCTATATCAACCAAACAATTTCGCAAGTAATAGTTTTGCTAAGGATAAAATCGAATATATCGAATCAAAAAAGAGTGATATCGACAATTTAAGCTTGCGGAAAATTTTGAAAGAAAAATTACCGCAAGAATTATCAAAAATAAATAAGAATAGTCGTAAAAATTGGGTGCAAACGACAATCCCAATTACCGATTTAGCTAAAATTGATAATGAGCTTTCGGGCCAAATTAATGCGATTATTAGTTCCGTAGAAAAATCAGCCAAACAAATACTAAATAATTAAGACTATATATAGTAGGTTTGTTAATCCAGCAGTATCAAATACTGCTGGATTTTTTTATTTTAAATTCAGAGTGAACCGAAATTCTCCAAAAAAATTATAAAAAGACACTATAAAATAAAATTACAAGCTGAAATAGAGCTTGTGCTGGGATCGGAATCCCTCCATTAATTTTTAAAAAAAGGAGCTTTTATTATGAAAGCAATAAGAAGAAACGGCGGTTACTCCGCTGATACAGCCAACAACTATATTGATAATAACCAACCAATATATAGTCTTAGTACAGAACCGGAAGTGCAGCACAAATGGCAAGACAATCGGCCAACTGATGTAGTGATTGGATATAGAGCCTGGTTTAGCCAAGAGGGACAGGAGCCCTTTGAAGTTAAGTTTGACAATCAAATTAAACTACCAGTTTATTTATCAAAAGTTAATTTCAACAATCTTGAAGCTTGTGAAGTTCGCAACAAAGTGTACTTCAAGGCTGATTCACTGAAAGAAGTGAAGTAGCACATGACGAATATTAGACAATATCTCATTAGGTGCCTCAATATGGCATTAGGTATTGAAGGCGAAACCACCTATACTAACAGCTTTGATATTAGCATTAGGAATAATGGCTTCATCTTCATTCCTAGATTTCCCGCTGGCTACCTATTAGATGATCAATTGTATCAGCGCATATATCAGATAGCCAATGCAGCACTCTATCCCAACTATACGGTACTCAAGCAGAATGGCATCTACTTCGTTCCATTGTATGACAATCCAATCGAAGTAAGACGAGGCCTTTACTTCCCGTGGAGAAAGGGCACAGCTCAAAGGCTTAAGTTTGAAAACCTTGATAATTATTTCGCCAAGCGTAAGGACAACATAATCCCATTAATGAAGGATTTCTCAATCAACTTCGACAAGGTTACCAGTATAGCAATTGCTGGTAATTCGGGCGCTGGGAAAAGTTATTTCCTTACTTATCTATTAGCTACTTTGATTAATGTTTCAGAGCTGATCATCATTGATCCCAAACGAGATCAACCTAGTCGCTGGGCAAGAGATCATGGCTTTCAAGCACTATATCCAATGGAAAATTCGTCTAAGTCTGATTATGTTTCATCAGTAAGTGATGAATTAAGCAAGGCACTGGATACTATCTATAACAGGCAGGCAGCTCTATATGATAATCAAAGTCAGGATTTCAAGCCAATTACAATCGTAATTGACGAAGTCCTAGCCCTAACCGAAGGCTTGAATAAGTCTGTTAAAGATTCGTTCTTCGCGTTGTTATCGCAGATTGCCTTGCTTGGTCGCGCCACTAGGGTGCATCTTATCCTATGTGGCCAAAGGCTGGATCATACCGCTGTACCAACATCAGTAAGGGAACAGGTCAACGTCAGCGTCCAGCTGGGTAACATCAACAAGAAAACCACCCAGTTTCTCTTTCCAGACCTCGACCCCACGGGATTAGTAATCCCAATGGGTCAGGGTACTGGAATAATCCAGATAGTTGATGATGATCATCCATACAACGTGTTGCCATTTCTGGCACCAACATATTAAAAAAGGAAGTAATTATTATGAAGAGTATTTCAAAATTAGAAATTGGATATTATTTACCATTAGTAACTTTAGTTGAAATAGTTGCGATACTAATAACAATCCTTATTCAACCTTACAGCGTTAGCGGTCTGCTTAATAATATTAAGCAAGCAGTAACTGTAGCAACTATATTGATGTTAGTAATCTTGTTTGCAATGGTAGTGATAACAATTAAGTACCAACGCGGCAATAGCTTCCGAAATTACTGTAGTTCGGTAGTTCAAACCTATAATTTACGTAGATTTTCAAAAGTACAACCAAAAACTACTCAGGTTAAGGTTGGTAATGAATGGAAAAATCAACCAATTAATGATCCTGTTGAAAGAGCCTTCAATCAGGCACTTCAAGGCTGGTATATCGACAAGCGAAAAAATAGTCTAATAGTTTGGCTGTTTTTACCAAAAACATCAAGTGCAACCAATAATCTTGACCAAGAATTGCCAACGATTCTGATGCAAATTAAAGAAAACAATCCAGAGTATATTTTTTCATCACATGAACGAACTGGAAATTACTACAAGGTAGAAGCAACTCGTTATTAACTGCCGTTGTGGCGCTGCTGCTTTTGCGCAAGCAAAGGAGCAGCAAAGCGCCACATTAGGCACAAAAGAGTTAATAAGCTTCAACTGTGAGAGAAGTTCCAATCAGTTACTAACTGTGACATTTAAGGGGCTCGTTATCTAAATGTCACGAAGTGTGCAACTGTGCAGACAATAGAAAGGAGGTGACGTGAATGAAGAAAGAAATTAGAGCCAGACAGTTCATGTATGTACAGGATTTAATCCATTTGAAAGTTAAGTCCCAAGAACTCCCTAATATACTAGATAATTCTGGCGCAATCGAATGGGCGTATATCAACCATAATCAT
>NZ_JAFNOY010000011.1:0-84705 GCF_026536055.1 Lactobacillus sp. B4015 | reverse complement strand
TTTTTAAATATTCCGGCTTAGCTCAGTTGGTAGAGCGCTTGACTGTTAATCAAGATGTCGTCAGTTCGAGTCTGACAGCCGGAGCTTTCTGGAGTGTTGTCCGAGTGGCTTAAGGAGCATGATTGGAAATCATGTATACGGGTTTTATCCTGTATCGAGAGTTCAAATCTCTCACACTCCGTAATACACTTTAAATAGTTACTAAATTTAGTTTTAGTGACTATTTTTTATTTAGTAAAATATAAAATTCAAAGAGAAAAAGGCAGTTAAGTTTATCTTTGATGTGAGCCCTAAAATTAGGACACTTTATATTAGCTGCTAACTGAGGACTAACTTCCGATATTCAAGCAGAGTTAGTCCTTTTAGTTTGGTTTTGATTGTAATACTCAATGTAGTCTCTGATTGCGTCTTCCAGTTCATTGAGATTCTTAAACCATTTTTCAAACCCATAAAACATTTCTCGTTTAAGTATGCCGAAGAAACCTTCCATTAAGCCATCATCAAGCGAAAATTACCCTTGCGTGACATTGATTGGCTAATGACATGATTTTCCTGTTTGATCAGTTGTTCTCTTTTGGTCATGGGGCGACCTTCCTCTTTGCTTATTAACGATATTATACCCATTTTTACGATATTCTCGTAGCCAATTGTGCAACATGCCACGACTTTTTAAGCCTAAAGCTAGTGCAACGTGATAAAGGGATTCATGGTCAACTATAATCCGCTTGAGTGCCTGCTCCTTAAAATTACTTGTGTAAGTAGTGTAAGGCTGGTCTAAAATAGCTAGACCGTGACGATTAATCAAAGCCAACAAGTAATCAATATTCGGCTTGCTAACCTGATAACGCTAACTTAATTCAGTAGGGCCAACTTGATAATCATGCCAAAGATGATAGATTTCAATTTTATCTTGTTTAGATAATTTAGCCATAAAAATAATCCCCAAATTTGTCCTAAATTTAGGGGTCACTTCAATTTTTCCGCCTTTTTTTGTGTTTTTAAAAAATTAAATCGTTATTTTTCTGAAATAGCTTGTAGGTGGCTCTTTCTAAACGGTAGGGAATACCGAACTGCTGCATAAAAGGTCCGGGCTCATCGAATGTATAGAACTGTTTTGAAGCATATTTGTAGATTAGATTTAGTGAAAATAAATCGGCCTGATGTTCAACCAGTGTGCTCAAATTAATATAGTAAAAAGTTCCCTTATCGCCGTTGGCAAAATGGCCAATTTCATGACCAATCATAAAAGGTATTTCATTTTGATTTTTCCAATTGAGATTGATAACCATTCTACCAATATCAGTAAAAGAAACTGAGGGATAATCAGGATCAATCTGGTCTAATAACGCGTAACTAATTCCATGGTCAAATGCATAATTTAGCATGTATTTAATTAAATTTTCCACCTTTTTTGCCTTCTTTAAAATCAGAGTCCATTAGGTTACGGATTATATCAAGATATTTTTCAGGAACTGCTTTTCCATTATAAGCAAGTGGAATGTCGTCAGCTAAGTCAATTCGTTTGACTGTTTCTGCTGGACTTGATTCACCGAGTAAATCATTTACAGAGACGTGCAAGACATTAGCCACTTTTTTCAAACTTGCTGTACTTGGTGTTTGCTTATCCCAGCGATAAATACTGTTGGCACCAATTCCAGCTTTAAGTGCAAGACTTTGCAATGATGACCACCCCTTCTTTTTTGCAATTATTTTAATTCGATCTAAAGTAGTCATTCTGTTTTCCTCACGTTTCCATCAAGCAAAATTATCTTAAGTGATAAAAATATATTGACTTTTTACCTAAAGTGATTGATAATTAATTTCATCAAGTAATTAAGTAGTAAAAAATAAAACTAAATATTATAACTGTTTGTTGACCCTGCAGGTTTATTGTTGGTTTTATTTTGTTTATCATAGTTAAATTTTATCACGAATGATAGATATTGCAACTACTTGAGCGATCAATAACACATTTGCAATGAAAGGAGAATTGAGATGAAAATCCTGTATGATCTAATCCATAAACTCGAAGCTGATTACGGCTCATTGGACCTAGTTCCAGATAACAATCCTATCTTGCATCAAATACATGAGCAAATTAGCATTACTGCCCATGACAATATTGATTTGACCAAATATGAGAAAGTGGTAATTGCCCTCATGAAAACCGGCTTTAATTTGCATAACATTGTTGCAAAAACAGGAATTTCCTTTTACTTAGTTAGACAAATTGCCTCTAATTATGATTTGCAACTTAAGTTTTGCTATGTAGCAGTTAAAAGATCACGATCCCCAAATTTTCAGTAATGGTTTTGAAAATTTCCAGGTAATAGTTGAATCAAGCTGTTACAGCTTAACCATAGCTAAAATTAAGCTTGCCTTTCTTTGTAGTCAAATGAGAATGGCACATACTGGTAAATATCATTTTGTGGGTAATTATAAGAAAAGCATATATGAGATAGGAAGTGGTCACATGCATGATTTAATCAATTTGTTACAAGTACTGGTTGGTTTTGTTGGCACGGTTGGAACAGTGCTTGCCGTAACTCAAAAATATAACAAGGCAGATTACGAAGCGATTATTAAAGAATTAACAGCAGAAAGAGAAGAGTTTAAAAAAGACTATTACAGGCAGAAAAAGAAAACTGAAAAACTTGAGGAAGAATTGAGAAAATTATAAAATTCATCAAATCATTATTATTCTAAATGTAGCACTGTTATATATTGTAAAACCTATTCTTACGTCAAGCAGCATAGGACCGCTGTGGCTGCATTTTCAGCAAGTACTATGCAATCAAAGGCTAAGATTGTATCTGAAACAGTCAGGGTTATGATTGATAAAGTCCTTCAAGAAAATGCAAAAAGACAATATTATCGATGGCGTTGAAGATATTCAAAGTTTTGCTGAAAATGACGATGAACAATCTGTAATTATTCCAGTGGATAAAATCACCAAATGAAAACATTAAAACAGATATGGGCTAATGTATTAGTGACAATATTGCCATTTAAAAGTTTCAATATTTAAAGGCGATAATGTGCTATATAACTCCTGGTTTAATTACGATGTACTATTTACTACCATATTTTCAAATGATTCTGCTTTGATTAAAGCAAAGGCTAAATTTGTTTAAAAAAAGTTAGTTGAATTTGACCTGTTTGAAAGAACTTACTAGGCAGCCAATTGGGGGGGAAAAGGTAGCACAGTTAATACTGACAACTTGACCTTTCTTCTCATACTCTAGTCAATGGAATATTGAACTTGCATTTGTTGTAACTGATCAAAAGGTCTTAAATTGTATGATAGCGCTAACTTGAAACCAAGTGTTAACTTATTAAAATATAATATGACTTGAGAAGTTCAAGATGAAAGAGGCAGCGCGCTAGAATCGGGTAAAAACTAATGGGTTAACGGCCGATCCGGGATTACTAAGCTAAATTGCCACAGATGATAATCTTGCTAGTTGGGCTAAGGTCGTGCTATCTATCACATATGTATTTTATCATCCTACTGCCAACAGTAAAAAAAGCAAGTCCATTAACAGCTAGTAAGGCTTATCTGATTTGAGAATCGTAAGCATGTTGAAGTCATCTGATATCGGGCATTCATGCAATTTAATTATCGTTAGTTGTTATGGTCCGTCTCTTTCATTAATTTAAAAGTAAGAACTATCATTTTAAAATTATTAAATTTATCAAATTAAGTAAATGAATTGTCTTGTCTTTACTTTAAAAAATAAAAAGCCTTCATTCAGCTATATATAGCTAGTGAAGGTTTTTAATACATTATTAACCTTAATTGTATAAGAATAAAATTCAATTAAGTTAATTATTTGTAAAGTTAATATATTAACATTGAATTACAAAGCAAAGTATAAATATAAGCCGACATATCAATACTACATCAACTTGTATAAAATTATAGCACTTATGGATTTAATGAGCAACTGAAAATGGGAAAATACTTAAACATTTTTTCATGACTTTATGTTAAAAATTATTTTGTAAAAATTGCTTTCAGTACGTTATTAAATTGCTGATATTATTTATTTATATTATTAATAGTAAACTTAGTAGATAACTGATTACATCTTATATAATAAAATTGCCGATTTGATTTTGACAATAACAGAATAGCTAAATTTGAAAAAAACATGGACAAGTTATCTTTTGTATGCTAAAGTTTTAAAAGTAATCAGTTGATGATACAAATATGGAGGATTAGCTCAGCTGGGAGAGCATCTGCCTTACAAGCAGGAGGTCACAGGTTCGAGCCCTGTATCCTCCATTAGATAAAAAATTTTAAGCAAGAAGAGATAATGATTCTTACTTTTTTGTTATTTAATAATCAACTTTAACAAAAATATTAGTGTGCGTATGATAGTTCTAAGTAATTAACTAATAAAAAATTTAATTAATTTCTTTAAATAATAGACAAGTTATCTTTTGTATGCTAAGATTTTTAAAGAGTGGTCATTTGATGACAACAAACTGGAGGATTAGCTCAGCTGGGAGAGCATCTGCCTTACAAGCAGGAGGTCACAGGTTCGAGCCCTGTATCCTCCATTAAATTAAAATTTTTTAAGCAAGAACCAGTACAGCTTCTTGCTTATTTTGTTATTTAAAATAATACTTGGACTTCTATGCCAGGATTACCCGTTAAATTAGTGAAAATTGGATAATTATTAGGGAACTCCTAATCTAACCGAATAAGAAAGAGATATAATGATTTAATTTAGAGCTTAATTTCTTGAGCGTTAAGAGAATACTATAAAAGAGTAAAAAGATTACATCAAATTTTATACTGTACAATGAAAAATTCCGGTCATTTACGAATTAATTTGTAACATGATTACAACCTTAAATACAGTTACTGGTAGAATTGCGTTTTAAGCACTTAAAACCTAACTTTATTTAGAATTTATATTCAACGAGACATTTAAAATTGGCTGTTTTAAAAATTTGCAATGTAGTTTTTGCTGAATGCTTAAAGTAGCATATTTAATATATCATTATGTTACTGTATTTGAGAAAATCATATTATCTAATAAAATATATAGCAGTTGGCGGACCGTATTATGGCAGCTTGTTATTATTGCTTTATCCGCAATTGTTTATTGGCCTTTTATTAAAAAGTACGATTAAGATCTGTTGCAGCAGCAACAAAGTGAAGAATAATAAATAAACTCAATGTCAAAATTGTCATTGAGTTTTTTGCTTTTTCGAGGGTAAAAGCGCTTTTTTGAAAAAGTTGTAATTTTTTAGCATTTTCTTCTTGCATTTTGGTGCTTATCTAGTATACTATTGAATGTGCTTTGATTCAGAACATGACCCGTTGGTCAAGTGGTTAAGACATCGCCCTTTCACGGCGGTAACATGGGTTCAAATCCCGTACGGGTCACTTTGGAGGATTAGCTCAGCTGGGAGAGCATCTGCCTTACAAGCAGGAGGTCACAGGTTCGAGCCCTGTATCCTCCATCGTTCTAGGACTACCGAAACAACGGTAGTCTTTTTTTTACAAAAAGAACGAATAATTTATCGGTTCAAGTCCTGAGAGGATCCAAGATTTGGAGATGCCTTGTAACCGAATAGCTAACATCTATTAAGGGGGACTATTATGGAAAAACGTTTATTTACTTCAGAATCAGTTTCTGAAGGGCATCCTGATAAGGTTGCTGATCAAATTTCCGATGCGATTCTTGATGCAATTATTGCTCAAGACCCGGATGCACATGTAGCCTGCGAGACAATTGTCAATACTGGCATTGTGTATGTATTTGGTGAAATATCAACTAGTGCTTATGTTGATATCCAGAGCATTGTCAGAAAGACTGTTTTGCGAATTGGCTATGATAAGCCAGAGCTTGGCTTTGACGGCAATAATTGTGCTGTTTTAGTCGGAATTGACGAGCAATCTCCTGATATTGCTGGTGGTGTTGATCACTCACTTGAAACGCGGGAAGATAAGTCTGATAATGATCAGCTTGACCAAATAGGTGCTGGTGATCAAGGGCTTATGTTTGGTTTCGCCATTGACGAAACACCCGAATTAATGCCTTTGCCAATTTCTTTGGCACACCGGTTAATGCGCCAAGTGGCAAAGTTGCGTAAAGAAGGCACTTTGACTTGGCTTAGACCTGATGCGAAGGCGCAAGTCACTGTAGAGTATGATGAGAACAATAAGCCTAAGAGGGTTGATACTGTTGTTATCTCGACGCAAACAGATGACCAGGTAAGTAATGAAGATATTCGGCAAGCAATGATTGATTTAGTAATTAAAAAAGTTATTCCTACCAAATATCTTGATGCAGAAACCAGATTTTTGATTAATCCTTCTGGTCGGTTCGTAATTGGCGGACCTAAGGGTGACTCTGGTCTTACTGGGCGAAAGATTATTGTTGATACTTATGGTGGTTATGCTCGTCATGGTGGCGGTGCATTTTCAGGTAAGGATCCGACAAAAGTCGACCGCAGTGCCAGCTATGCTGCTCGTTATGTTGCTAAAAACATTGTTGCAGCTGGTTTAGCTAAGCGGTGTGAAGTCCAATTAGCTTACGCTATTGGGGTAGCTCACCCTGTATCTGTCATGATTGATACTGCAAATACTGGCAAAGTAAGTGATGAATTGCTGACTAAGGCGGTTAGAAGCGTCTTTGATTTGCGTCCTGCCGGCATAATTAAAATGCTAGATTTAAGACGCCCAATTTATGAGCAAACGGCTGCATACGGTCATTTTGGTCGTACTGATATCGATTTACCATGGGAGAAAACCGATAAAATTCAAGCACTTTTGGATTTTGTTAAGGAAAATAAGTAAATTGAAGGAGCAGTAATTTTGAAAAAGACTAATGTACCAATAGTTACGCTTGCAATTTTTATGACAACGTTTATGACCGCCATTGAGGGTACAATCGTTTCAACTGCAATGCCGACTATTGTTTCTGATCTGAACGGATTAGAAA
Source organism: Lactobacillus sp. B4015 (assembly GCF_026536055.1). Lineage (NCBI taxonomy): Bacteria > Bacillati > Bacillota > Bacilli > Lactobacillales > Lactobacillaceae > Lactobacillus > Lactobacillus sp. B4015. Next base: position 77,743 of record NZ_JAFNOY010000011.1, on the reverse strand, counting down.
TTATGAATTGGGTTGTCTCAATCTTTTTGTTTATGACAGCTGTTTCCACTCCTTTGTACGGCAAATTAGCTGATAGCATAGGCCGTAAGCCGATCTTTCTTTTTGGGATTGCTCTTTTTGTCATTGGTTCTGCACTTTGCGGACAAGCCAATAACATGCTAGAACTAATTCTATTTCGGGTGATTCAGGGTCTAGGCTCTGGTGCTGTTCAGCCTGTTGCAATGACAATCATAGCCGACATGTATACTTTGGAAAAGCGAACTAAGATGTTAGGGCTTAATTCTGGATTTTGGGGAGTGGCATCGGTGATCGCACCATTACTCGGTGGTTTTATTGTCCAAAACCTTTCATGGCACTGGGTCTTTTACATTAACGTTCCAATTGGTTTAATTGCCTTTTTACTCGTTGTCGTGTTCTTAAGTGAACCAAAAGCTAAAAAGAAGGCCAAGTTAGATGTAAAGGGAACATTTTGGCTAGTAGTTTTACTGCTAACTTTAATGTTTACTTTACAAGAATTAAGTTCACTTAGCCCAATAATTTTACTGGCTTTGGCAGCTTTAATTATTCTTAGCACAATGTTGTTCTACCATGAAGAAAAGCGAGCTGAGGATCCAATAATGCCTTTGACGATGCTTAAAGGTAGAGAATTTTTGGCTGTAAACATGATCACGCTGCTTATTTCAGGCGTTGTGATTGGTTTCGAATTCTATATTCCAACTTGGATGCAGGGTATTAAAGGTACGTCTGCTACAATTGCTGGTTTTGCGGTTACACCAAGTTCAGTAATGTGGGTAATCGGTTCATTTCTGATTGGCGGGATGCTCAGTAGATGGGGCGTGCGCAAAACATTCTTCGGCATGTTGACGCTGTTGCTGATTGCTGATTGCATGCTCTTAATCGTACCGGTACATACGCCATTTTGGGTATTCTGTATTATTGCCACAATGAATGGGTTCGCCTTTGGTTCCGTTATGACCGCTGCGCAAGTTCGCTCACAAGTATTAGTTGATCAAAATAATGTTGGGGTGGCAACCTCATTTAACACGTTAATGCGTTATTTAGGGCAAACGATGATGGTATCGATTTATGGTATTACTTTTAATACAATCGTTGCCAGTCAACTAGCAAAGCACCCAAACCTAACACAATCAATGATGAACAAAATAGTTTCGGCAGAAAAGGCAAAAGAATTAGCAGCTAATTTGATTCCTCAATTGCGTCAAGTCCTGTTTAGTGCTCTTAAGGGAGTCTATACCGTATCACTTGTGGCAATTGTTCTTTCAATTGCTTTCAACTGCATTTATAAAAAGAAACTAGAAAATTAACCTAAAGTATTAAAACTTAAGTTAAGCAATTTTGGGAATCGTAATTCGATTCCTTTTTGTTTTAAAAAATTTAACTGCATGTTTTGCTTAGGTATATACAGAATAATAATTAAGATATAATGAGTCATAGGCTAAAACAAAGGTAAAACTTGATCTTAAAGGCACTTTCTGGTTAACGATTTTGCTTTTGAGATTAATTGCTTTTATTGCAGCAGCTAGGTAAACCTAAGCCTGAGTATATTCTTGTCTTATTTACAGTGGTGCTTGTCTATGCCATACTTTTTTACCGGGAAGAAAAACTTGCTGAAGACCCAATAATGTCCATAACTATGTTAAAAAAGTGCTATTTTCTCGCAATGAACATGAAAGCGCTATTAATTGGTGGTGTTGTTTCCTGTTTTGAATTCTATCTTCCGACTTGATGCAGGGAGTTAAAGGCGTCAGTTCGATGGTAGCAGGTTTTGCGGTAACTCCTTGTTCACTTCTTTGGGTTGTTGGCTCATTTTTGGTAGGCAGACTGCTCAAACGTTGGGGTGTTCGGAAGACTTTCTATGAGATATTAACAATTATCTTAACAGTAGATTGTGTACTCTTAATCTTACCGATTACTACTCCCGTCTAGACTTATTACGTTATTGCTGGGATTAATGTCGTTGCCTTTGGTGTCGTAATTCCTGCTTCCCAAGTACAGGCGCAAGTTTTAGTTGAACCAAGTAATGTAGGCATCGCCACGTCGTTTAATACTTTTATGCGCTTTTTAGGACAAACAATGATGATGTCAGTCTTCGGTATTACCTTTAACACGGTGGTTGTTAAACAGTTAGCCAAGCACCGCAATTAAATCAGGCAATGATGAACAAAATTGTTTCGTCGGCTAAGGGCTAACAGCCAATTTGGTTCCGCAGCTGCGTCAGGTATTGTTCAGTGCTTTAAAGAGAGTATTTTTGGCTTCACTAGTGGCAATCATTCTTGCCTTTCTTTTTAATACTATCTATCAAAGTAAGAACAAACAGCAGGCATAAAAATTGTTATTAAAACCAAAAAATTTGCCGTTAAGTTAAAACTAGTTAGAGGAGAAAAAAATTAAATGGAATTAGCTCAAAAAGTTTTAAACGGAGAAATAAGAACTTCTGGGACAGTGGTACCGCAGGAATTACAGCAGCCATATACACCACATGGTTTTAACGCTAAACCTAATCTGAAAAAGGCCTTATTTATTGTCGGAGAACCAAGAAAATATAGTTTAACTTATGATTTGGTTTATACCGCTATGCGCTATTTAGAGGAAAATGATTGGACAGTTGAATTACGCGATCTCTATGATCTCAATTATGATCCCGTTTTACACCAAGAAGAGTTTTACTATGTCAAAGATGGCCTAGGTAAAGCACCGGCTTACCTCGCTCAAGAGCAGTCGTTTGTAAAAAAGGCAGATGTGGTTCTTTTTGCTTATCCCAATTGGCATGATGCTCCTGTAAGTATTGTTAAGGGCTATATTGAAAAGGTTTTTGCTGCTGGATTTGCCTATGAAGCAGGTAAAAATGGTCTAACTGGGTTACTTAGCGGGAAATATCTGTACACCATTATGAACTGCGGCTACCTTGGTGGTGGTCAAGGTTATGTTGGTGATGGTATTGGTCAAAACGATCAAGTCTGGGATAAATACATGAATGCATTTAAAGTTTTTGATGACGACACCGCTCAATTTTGGGGAATGACAAACGCCGGTCGGTTTGTGAATGATCAAAGCCCACGAAATTTTAGTTCTGATTATCAAGACCAATTGGTTAAACTTCACGCGGTTTTACAAGAGCACCTGCAGCGTGATTTGCTTAATGTTGTCAAATAATGTTCTTAGCTATTTTCAAGAAAAAGAGCAAATAAAAAAAGCCGTTTATTTAAAACGACTTAATCTTCATTTATCTAAATAGTAATGGTATAAAAATGAGTACCCAATTAGTAAGAAGGAGATACCCTCTAAAAAGCCACCGACAACATCGGATGGATAGTGAACATGGTCAAAGATTCTCGTGTAGCCAATCAGTATGGGGAAACATAGCCAAATGATACACAGAATGGTTTTAAGTCCTTTCTTCTTAACTAGCAAGATGGTTAAAATGATCAGAATGCCAAAAAGTGTGGCACTTCCCACGGAGTGTCCTGAAGGAAAACTGTAACCATGCGCTTCAACAAGGTGGTGCACCATTGGTCGCTGCCGACCAATCGCATGTTTAATGATCCAATTGTAACCATTAGCTGCAATCATTGTTCCCGCTGTAAAAACCGCGAAAGCGTATTTGCGAAAAACGCCTAAAACAATTACCAGAATAATGGTCGCAACCATAATAACGCTAGTATTGCCCAAGTTGGTAAAAGTGGTTGCGAATTTGATGATAGCAGGGTTGTTATTACAAATTAAACCAATTAACGATTTATCAAACTGATGGATAAATTGGTTGCCAGAGGAAACCAGAATTGCCCAAGCCGCGTAGATAAGTAAAAATATGGTCGCGGGTATGATTGTATCTTTTTTCGAATGATCTGTAGTGTTCAAATATCTTTCTCCCCTTGTTTTTTTTAGCATTTGTGGTAAATTATAATCATTATTGATCAAAAAATAAAGGTTAGGAACTAGTAGCAATTTTATTTTTCTATAGAGAAGAGTCGGTTGGTGCAAGACTTGAAAAATATATTGTGAACTGAGCCTAGGTTAAATCTTTCGTTTGCTATCCGCGTTAAGGGGCTTGTGAGGGTCACGTTAATTTACGTGAAACTTAGGTGGTACCGCGATTATTCGTCCTATGAGTTTATTTCATAGGACTTTTTTTATGAGGGAAATGTTTATGTACAATCACAAAGTAGTTGAGCAAAAATGGCAAGATTATTGGGAAAAAAATCAAACATTTAAAACGGGTAGTGATCCGCAAAAGAAAAATTATTATGTTTTAGATATGTTTCCATTCCCATCTGGTAAGGGATTGCACGTAGGGCACCCAGAAGGATATACTGCAACCGATATTATTGCGCGAATGAAGCGTAGTGAGGGTTACAATGTGCTGCACCCAATGGGCTGGGATGCTTTTGGTTTACCAACTGAGCAATATGCATTGCAGACTGGTCAAGACCCAGCTGTCGTAACTAGGGACAATATTGCTAACTTTAAGAGACAATTAAATAAGTTAGGCTTTTCTTATGACTGGAACCGAGAAATCTCAACAAGTGATCCAAAATATTACAAATGGACGCAGTGGACATTTGAACAAATGTATAAGCACGGTCTTGCTTATGAAGCCGAAGTTCCGGTTAACTGGTCACCAGATTTAGGAACTGTCGTTGCTAACGAAGATATTGTTGATGGTAAAACCGAACGTGGTGGCTACCCAATTTATCGCCGGAACATGAAACAATGGATGCTTCGGATAACTAAATATGCCGACCGTCTTCTTGCTGGTCTTGATAATCTTGATTGGCCAGAAAATATTAAAGAAATGCAACGTAACTGGGTTGGTCGTTCAGTTGGGGCTCAAATTACATTCAAGATTAAGGATTCTGATCAAACATTTGATGTGTTCAGTACTAGACCTGATACGCTTTTTGGTGCTACCTATGCGGTTTTAGCCCCAGAAAATAAGTTGGTCCAAAAAATTACTACTGCTGGTCACCAGGCTGACGTTGATGCTTATATTAAGCAAATTGAATCCAAATCAGATTTGGAAAGAACCGATTTAAATAAAAATAAGACTGGTGTATTTACCGGTGCTTACGCTATTAATCCGGTCAATAATGAGGAAATTCCAATCTGGATTGCTGATTACGTTCTGGCAAGTTACGGAACAGGCGCTGTTATGGCAGTTCCCGCTCACGATACACGTGATTATGAGTTTGCCCAAAAATTCCATTTGCCAATTAAGGCGGTAATTAAAGGCGGCGACATTAATAAAGAGGCCTTCACTGGTGAGGGACCACACATTGATTCAGACTTCTTAAATGGCTTGAATGTGGCAGATGCAAAAGAAAAAATGGTTTCATGGCTTGAAGAACACAATGCCGGTAAGCAAAAGGTTAACTACAAGTTGCGCGACTGGGAATTTAGCCGGCAACGTTATTGGGGCGAGCCTATCCCGGTTATTCACTGGGAAGACGGCGAAACTACTCTTGTTCCCGAAGATGAACTGCCACTTGTATTGCCACATGCAACTGATATTAAGCCATCTGGTACACCTGAAAGTCCGTTAGTTAACTTGAAGGATTGGGTTAATGTTGTTGATCAAAATGGCCGCAAAGGTAAGCGGGAAACGAACACAATGCCTAACTGGGCTGGTTCTTCTTGGTACTTCTTACGCTATATTGATCCGCATAATGATAACAAATTAGCAGATTATGAATTGTTAAAGAAGTGGACGCCAGTTGACTTATACATTGGTGGGGCAGAACACGCCGTTAGACACCTTCTTTATGCTAGATTTTGGAATATGGTGTTATACGATCTTGGCGTGGTACCAAATGAAGAGCCATTCCAACGCTTATACAATCAAGGACTAATTCTTAAAGACCATGACAAGATGTCTAAGTCAAAGGGGAATGTCGTTAATCCTGATGATGTGATTGACGAATATGGTGCTGACAGTCTAAGAATGTATGAGATGTTCATGGGACCACTTGATGCTTCAATTGATTGGGATGACAATGGCCCAGCTTCAACCAAGAAGTTTCTTGACCGAATCTGGCGTTTGTTTGTTAACGATCTTGACTTACAGGCAATTCCACAAGAAAATATTGTGGCCGAAAATGATGGTACTTTGGATAAAATCTACAATGAAACGGTCAAGAAGGTCACAGAAGACTTTAATGATTTGCATTTCAATACCGCTATTTCGCAGTTAATGGTCTTTATCAACGCTGCTCAAAAGGCTAAAACTATTCCGCGGGAATACGCGGAAGGTTTTATTACGATGATTGCACCAATTGCACCACACATGATGGAAGAGATTTGGCAAATCTTTGGTCATAACGAATCTGTTACTTTTGCTAAATGGCCAACATATGATCCTGCTAAGCTTGTTGAATCAACAGTTGATATTATGGTTCAAGTTAATGGTAAATTGCGTGGTAATTTCACAGCTGCCAAGGATTCAAGCCAAGAGGATTTGCAAAAACAGGCCTTAGAACTTGAACATGTCCAAAAATTCTTGACTGGTAAGGAAATTAAAAAGGTAATTGTGGTACCAAATAAAATTGTCAATATTGTTGCTAAATAAAGTTAATTTTTCCTAAAGTGATAAGTATATTGATTGTTAATTGTCGTTTTTCATTCAAAATAAAATAGTTAGTACACGAATTTAGGGAAAATTGATGAAAGAAAATAATTTAAAAGAACAAAATACGCAAGATACCTTTATTAAGGGTAGCGCGTGGATGACTTTTGGCTCAATTACCTCACGTATTTTAGGTGCACTTTACATTATTCCGTGGTTTATCTGGATGTCACCTTATGGTAATATCGCTAATGCTTTAACTGCGCGTAGTTATAACATTTATAGTATTTTTATCTTAATTTCGACAGCAGGAATCCCGGGAGCAGTGGCCAAACAAGTGGCTAAGTATAATGCCCTAAATGAATATGGCGTGGGGCGCAAATTGTTTCACCGTGGTCTTGTCTTGATGATTGTTTTGGGTGTTGTATCAGCCGCGATTATGTATTTTGCTTCACCATTTTTAGCTTCGAATGGGTCTCGTAGCGATCCACGCCAGGTTGCGGTAATGCGCAGTTTGTCTTATGCTATCCTGCTCATTCCCGTGTTAAGCATTATGCGGGGTTATTTTCAGGGATACGCTGATATGATGCCGTCGGCAATGTCGCAGTTTGTCGAGCAATTTGCCCGGGTTGCTTGGATGCTTTTAACTGCTTACGTAATTATGCAAGTGCAGCACGGTAATTTTGTTGATGCAGTTGTTCAATCCAACTTCGCCGCCGCTATTGGTGCAATTTTTGGTATTTTGATTTTATGCTGGTTCTTGCTTTCCAGAAGAAAAAAATTAAATCACCTAGTTGAAAATTCCGAAAACGAAATTCAGGTTTCAACAGCAGCCTTATTTAAAGAGATAATTGAGCAAGCAATTCCGTTTATAATTATTGATGCGGGAATTCAATTATTTTACCTAGTGGATCAATATACTTTCCACCCAATGATTGCTAGTGTGGTCAAGGCTAGTTACAACACGATTGAAACGTGGTATGCGTTATTTGCGCTGAACGCTAATAAGCTAATCATGATTATTGTTTCCTTGGCTAGTGCAATGGCGGTAACTGCGATACCTTTATTATCCGCTGCACATGCTAAACATGATTTTGCCGGGATTTCTAAACAGATCGGCAACACACTAGATTTGTTTTTGTTCGTAATGATTCCGGCTGCGTTTGGTATGGCAGCCATTGCTACGCCAATTTACACCATTTTTTATGGTTTTGATCAGTTGGGTTCTAATATTCTTTATTTGTCTGCCTTTACCTCGATTACATTGGGGATGTTTACGGTATTAATGGCAATTCTGCAGGGATTATCAGAAAATGGTCTGGCAATTAAGTATCTAGTGTTGGGCCTAATCATTAAACTGATTGTGCAATATCCGATGATTTACGTGTTTAAAGTGTTTGGACCACTTGTAGCAACTAATTTAGGGATGTTTGTGATTATCTTTTTGGCTCTTAAACACCTAGAAGTAGTCTATGATTTCAACCAAGGACGCACAAGCAGGCGTTTTATTGGAATTACTGGTTTTTCGCTGATTATGTTCCTGATTGTTCTTGGCGTTGAAAAAGTGCTTGAGCTCTTCTTGAGTCCTGCTAGTCGCCTTCAAGCTCCAATTATTGTCGTTGTTGCAGTGCTAGTTGGGGGAATCTTCTACGCCGCTGCGGCGATTAAATCGAACTTAGCGCAAAAGATCTTAGGCGATAAAATTGTGCCGCTTTTGGCCAAGCTGCATATAAAAGCATAAAATTAATAAATAGCATTGGGTGAATATTACTCAATGCTTTTTTATTTTTTACTAAGTTTAAGGTGGTTCGATTAACAGATCAGTTAACTACTGCAATAATATTTAACAAATACTGTTTTAATTGATGGAAAAAGAAAAAATCATGAATATCAGAAAAAAAGGAATTTTTATTTTTATTTTTATTTTTGGTGCTTTCTTCTACTGTTTTTTTTACCAAACCTCATGGGTTCCGCTTTCGGCAAAATTTGAGGTTAACCAAATGCTGCAAAGTCATGATACTAAGAGAATGCGCCAAGTTGCAGCAAATAAGAAAACTAGGTCATATTTATTACATTTAAAAAAAGACACTCATTGTGACAGTGTGACTGATTTTCAAGGTGGCTCAGAAAATATTGGCTACTATGTCGTTGATATTAACGGCAAGGGAGTGGGAATCTATATGCAACGAGAAATTCTGCTTTTTTGGCGAATTAAAGAAATTAAATTATGAGTCAAATTCAAAAAAGAGCATGGGTTCAATAATTGAGAACTCATGCTCTTTGATGCAGAAATATTAGTTTTACTAAAATTCTTGTAGCCAGCAAAAACTAACTTATGATGTTTTTGCTTGTGCCCCTGCCAAGGAACTTCATTTTAACAAGAGTAATAGCTAAACGCAATTAGTATTGACGATATTCACCAGAAGGAATGTCATCAGCACGCGTTTTGTCCGGCATAGCAATTGCTGCGGCAATATAGGCGATTAACCCAAAGCCGGTAAAACAAATAACCATTGCGCCGCCGATTCTAGTCCAGGCTTTATCCCAGCCGAAATATTCAGCAACTCCGCCTAATACACCAGTTAAAATTTTATCTCTCGATTTGGTTAAACGCTTTTGCATGCCAATTCCTCCTTAATATTAATAGATTTTTGACAAAAAAAGCTAATCGAATGATTAGCTCTTCTTTTAATGCCCCGAAAAAGATTCGAACTTTCACTTAGTTACCTAAACAGCGACCTGAACGCTGCGCGTCTGCCAATTCCGCCATCGGGGCCTCTTTTAAAATACATTAATTATAATACCAAATTTTCGCGGGGATGTCATTAAAATTTAAAGTTTAGAAGACAAAAAAGCCATTTTCTTAAACTAACTAAGAAATGGCTTTTTATATCAATTTTCAGTAAAAAGGTAAAAAAGATTCTAATTAGAACGATTTAGCCTAATTTAGCTATTTTTTGCAATGTTCTGATCATTTGAGCTACAAACCCTGATTCGTTATCGTACCACGCATAAGCCTTAATAACTTGTGAATAATCGGTGCCCGTAGCAATTTGGGTAATTGTCGGATCAAAAACAGAACCAAATTCCATGCCGATAATATCAGATGAAACGATCTTATCCTCATTGCAGCCAAATGATGCATTGTTAATTGTGTGCTTTTTGACTCCGGCATTGAATTCATTAACAGTAACGTTCTTAGCAAGGGTAACCGCTAATTCCGTTATTGAACCAGTTATTACAGGAACACGGAGAGCGATTCCCGTTAGCTTACCCTGTAATTCTGGGATTACTAGGCCAATTGCTTTAGAAGCACCAGTTGAATGGGGAATAATATTTGCGCTAGCGGCACGGGCATTACGAACATCACCGTGACGATCGGGACTATCTTGCAGCATTTGTGAACTAGTATATGCATGTAAAGTGGTCATTGTTCCAGCTTTAATCTGAAATTCATCGTTAATAGCCTTGGCTAACGGAGCCAAGCAGTTAGTAGTACATGAACCAGCAGAAATAATTTGATCATCTGCATTTAAGGTATCGTCATTAACGTTATAAACGATTGTCTTCAAGTCACCGGCTGGTGCTGAGATCAACACTTTTTTGACGCCGGCTTTTAAGTGACTGCTGGACTTTTCCTTTGAGGTGTAAAAGCCAGTACATTCTAGTACAAGCTCAACTCCGTTATTTTTAACCCAAGGAATATCACTTGCGCTTTTTTCAGCGTAAACAGGAATTTTTTGGCCATCAATTACGATTGCATTTTCTGTTGCAGCAACTTCATGATTAAATTGACCATGAGCCGTGTCATACTTCAATAAATGAGCCAACATTGCTGGTGAAGTTAAATCGTTGATCGCAACAATTTCTAAACTATTATCTTTAATGTCATAAATACGCCGTAATGATAAACGACCAATTCTGCCAAAACCATTAATACCAATTTTTGTAGTCATAAGATTTTTCTCCCTTCTTTGATTACAAAAAATAGTATAATGAATGAAAATGGCTTTGCATAAGCCGAAAAGTTAATAGGGCTATCACTTTTAGTGATAATGTGACAAGATGAATTTTAATGACTTAAATATTTATAAGACAATTTATGAAACTAAATCTATCAATAAAGCTGCTAAAGAATTAGGCTATGCACAATCTAATTTGACAGCACGCTTAAAGGCAATTGAACATGAATTGAATTCAACTTTATTTGTACGCTCAAATCAAGGTGTGGCTCCGACGGATAACGGAAACAAAGTATATCGTTTTGCTGTTAAAGCGCTCCGAAATTGGCAAAAACTGCAAGATACGTTAGTTGTTCGAAAAACGATTTTATCATCGGAATTACTAGTTAACTTTTTAATCGCTAAGAAGAAATTTTTTATTACTGATTATGCAGTTACCATTAAGAAAAGTAACCAATTGGAATCGGAACTAACGCAAAGATACTACGATGTAGTGGTGACCTTTAACCAATTCGACTTGCCTAATTATCGGTTAAAGCAAACAGCTAATTTACCAGCGTGCTTTTTGAAAGGAAAACAAGAAGATGGATCGACCTGCCCGATTGCAATCAATAGTGATTTAACTTGTCCGTTTAGAAAACTAACCCTGAAATTATGTCCTGATAAAGCGAGATTGTTAGAAATTGATTCGCTTGAAACAATTATGCAATTGGTAAAAAGGGGAGAGGCAGTTGCATTATTACCACAATATTTGATTGATAATGATTATCAAAAGGTTAATGATCATAATTTTAATATTCCCTATTATTGTTATCAGTATCAAATTTAATCTAGAACTTGCTAAAATTTTTTCACTTCAAAGGAGAACTTATGAACCTAAGGAGAAATTTAAAAACAGTTGTGGTCAGCTTATTGGCTATTGTGACACTATCTGCGTGTGGAACAGGTCCTAGTAGTGAACCGCCTACTCAACCTAAATCAGTTCAAGTCAGAAATAATTATCAGTCTGAGCAATTAAATCTCAATGTTAAATCGGCAATTGCAATCGATAGTAAAACGGGGCAACTGCTTTATGGCAAGAATATTAACCAGGTATTGCCAATTGCTTCAATGACCAAATTAGTAACGACTTATTTAACCTTACAAGCAATTAAAGAGCAAAAACTTAGTTGGGACACAGAAGTAAAGCCAACTAAGCAGATTGTCAAGGTTGCCAATAATAAGCAGTTTTCTAATGTGCCACTAAAAATGGGGCACTCTTATACAATCAGGCAGCTATACCAAGCGACCTTAATCGAATCTGCCAATGGAGCGGCAATGTTGCTTGCTCAGGCCGTCAGTGGCTCGCAAGTTGCGTTTGTTCGGCAGATGCGTCAGCAATTAAAAAAATGGGGCATTAATGACGCCCAGATCTATACTGTTTGCGGTTTGCCCAATAAAAGTGTTGGAACGGATGCCTATCCAGGAGCGGATAAAGACGCAGAAAATGAGATGTCAGCTAAAGACATGGCAATCGTTGGTCAGCACTTGTTGAATGACTTCCCCAAAATAATTGAAACAACAAGAATTACTCATTTGAACTTCACTGATCAGGGAAGCCAAACACTCATGACTAACTTTAATTGGATGCTTAAAGGCTTGTCCCAATACCAGCAAGATCTAAAAGTTGATGGTCTAAAAACGGGAACTACTGATGCTGCTGGTGCTTGTTTTATTGGAACGGCAAAAGATAGCGATGCAAGACTAATTACTGTAGTAATGGGGGCAAGTCATGCTAATAGTTTTGACCCAGCGCGTTTTGAGCAAACTGGCAGGTTGCTGCGGTATGTTTACCGTAATTATCAACCCATTGTTTTTAACCAAAATGAAGTAATTATGGGTACCAGCAAGATTAATGTTCATAATGGCGCTAACAAGCAAATTGATATCGGCATGAAGCAAAGACGAGTAATCTGGGGACCAAAAAATGGCCAAAAATTAACCGTTAATTTAACTAAGGACACTATTGAAGCTCCGGTAACCCAAAATCAAACGGTTGGTTCATATAGCTTTAAATCGGGGTCAACTAAACTGATTTCTATCCAAGAACCTGACGGAATTAAACTACCTGCAAAAGCGTTGCAATCCACTAAACAGGTTAATTTCTTGCTTCGTTTTTGGCACCGGCTTTTTGGAGGATAACAATGACAGAAATTAAGCAATCTATTTTAACCAAGGTTATAGCCAAAAGAAAAAGCAATACCCACAAGGGAAACTATGGGCGAATTTTATTAATAGGTGGAAGTGAAAATTACGGTGGTGCAATTATTATGGCCGCAGAAGGTGCACTGAAATCTGGCGCTGGTCTAGTTTCTGTTGCTTGCCATTCAATTAATTTAAATGCTCTACATGCGCGCGATCCTGAAGTGATGTATGTTGATTGGCGCAGCAGTGATTTGCCGCAATTAATAAAAAACATGGATGTCATTGTTTGTGGACCAGGATTAGGAGCTACTCCATTTGCGCAAAAGCTTCTTTTGCAGCTAGGTCAAGTAGTGACTAACCAGCAAACGCTTATTTTAGACGCTAGTGCGCTGGATTTGATAGGTCAAAATCGGTCGCTGGCCCCGCAAAATGCGAAGTTAGTGATCTTGACTCCTCATCAAATGGAATGGCAGAGACTTAGTCAAATTAGGATACCTTATCAAACGGATGCAGCTAATTTGACGGCATTAAATAAGCTGTTTCCAGGACAAAATGCTATTTTAGTTTTAAAGTCCAATCATACCAAAGTTTATACGTCAAATAAGGATGTTTTTGTTAATCCTCTTGGTAATCCAGGGATGGCCTGTGGCGGCATGGGCGACACCTTAGCCGGCATAATTGGTGGCTTTACTGCGCAATTTGGTGGCAATATTGATTCCGTTTTAGCTGCTGTATATTTGCACTCATTCGCTGGCGATCTAATTGCTAAAGATGAATATGTTGTACAACCAACCAAAATTAGTGCGCTTTTACCTAAACTTATGCTTAAGTTTGTAGATTAAGTTTTTGGCTAAACTAGCAAATATTGTAAAATAGGGTATAAATAATTCTCGAGGAGGTTGATTTAGTATGAAAAATAGCCTATTAAAGCCGCTAACAGGCCTATTTGTTCTACTAATCTGTGCAATCAGTCTAGCTCGTGTTTCGATGCCGTCAAGTCCAAAGGAAGAAAAGCCCAAGGAAAATCAGAAAATGCAGGTTAAGAAGACGGCAGCATCTTTTCGTCCCTATAAGGATCCGCAAGATCTGCGGGTGCCTTATGATTGGCATCAACCCAGCGAAACAAAAGCTTATCCTAAAATTAAGCCGCTTGAAAATGATCTAACCATTCGTGTTTCTCTTCGGGGCAATCGCGTTTACATTTTGCGTGAAAACCAAGTAGTGTACACGATGCTGGCAAGTGGAGGGCTCTTTAAAAAGGGCAAATCGACAACGCCAACAGGAACTTTTAAGATTCAGGATAATCGGGGAGATTCTTTTTATAATCCAGAATTAAATGAGGGTGCTAATTATTGGACTAGCTGGGATAAAGATAATGTCTACCTCTTTCATACGGTTCCAACTAAGAGCAATGGAAAGTATAATCGCAAAGAAGCCAAAAAATTGGGTGTTAAATCCGCGTCTCACGGCTGTATCAGGTTGAGTATTTCAGATGCACGGTGGATAATGAAAAATATTCCTACTGGCACAAAGGTAATCGTCAAAAATAATTAAAAGTGTTGGCTTGAATGCTATTTCCTGTTATAATCAATTTTTGAGAGAGGTTAGGAGTAGTAAGCATTTTTCCTAGTAAGCGAGTCCGAGTTGATGAGAGTCGGGTTAGGAGAATGGATTGAAGGCGTGCCTGATCAGTAATTTAACAAAAATAATAAGTGGATACTTTGTATCAAATAGAGTGGTACCGCGGGTAAAAACTCGTCTCTTCCTTTGGAATTAAAGGAAGAGGCTTTTTTATTGGAATTTGGAGGTAAAAATGGACTTTAAAAGTAAAGTAGTTGATCTTGTTGCCAGTCAAGTAGATTTGCCTAAAGAAAAAATCGACCAACTTGTTGAACGTCCAAAGAACGAAAAGATGGGTGATTATGCCTTCCCTGCATTTACTTTGGCTAAAGTTATGCATAAGAATCCGGCTGAAATTGCTCAAGAAATTGCAGCCAATCTTGAAAGCAGCGATTTTACCAGTATTCAAGCTGTTGGTCCGTATGTTAATTTCGCAATTAACCACGAAAAATTAATTACGCAAGCTTTACATGAAGTTTTGACAGAAAAACAGCACTATGGTGACCAAAAATTAGGGCAAGGAAATGTTCCTATTGACATGTCAAGTCCCAACATTGCTAAGCCAATGTCAATGGGACACTTACGTTCAACTGTAATCGGTAATTCAATTGCGGAAACATTGAAAAAAGTTGGCTATACTCCAATTAAGATTAACCACCTAGGTGATTATGGCACCCAGTTTGGTAAGCTGATTTCTGCTTATAAACATTGGGGTAATGAGGAAGATGTCAAAAAAGATCCAATCATGAACCTTTTTAAGTATTACGTTAAGTTTCATGAGGAGGCTGAAAAGCACCCTGAGCTTGAGGATGAGGGCCGTGCATGGTTTAAAAAACTTGAGGATGGTGATCCTGAAGCAGTTAAATTATGGCAATGGTTCCGTGACGTTTCCTTAAAGGACTTTAAGCGGATTTACAAAGAATTGGGCGTCGAATTTGATTCATACAAGGGCGAAGCATTCTTTAACGATAAGATGCAACCTGTTATCGATGAATTAAAGGAAAAAGGTTTGCTTCACGAATCACGCGGGGCACAGGTAGTTGATATGGGCGAAGACGAAAGCCCAGCTATGATTGTGAAATCTGACGGTAGCAGTATTTACCTAACCCGTGATTTGGCTGCCGCTATTTACCGAATGAATACTTACCATTTCGTTAAAATGCTGTATGTTGTCGGTAATGAGCAAGCTCACCATTTCGTTGAACTTAAAACGGTTTTGAAGAAGATGGGTTATGATTGGGCAGATGAAATTTATCACGTACCATTTGGCTTAATCACGCAAAATGGTAAAAAACTATCAACCCGTAAAGGTAACGTCGTTTTCCTTGACCAAGTATTAAAGGATGCCGTTAACTTAGCTCGTAAGCAAATTGATGAGAAAAATCCTGCTTTAGCTAACAAAGAACAAGTAGCTCATGATGTTGGTGTAGGAGCCGTTGTGTTCCATGATCTTAAAAATGATCGGGTAGAAAACTTTGACTTTGACTTAGATGAAGTTGTTCGCTTTGAAGGCGACACTGGTCCTTATGTTCAATACACCAATGCACGGGCACAGAGTGTATTACGTAAAGCTGCGAAGTTAGGTCAAGAGCCTAAACTTGATGCTGCACCAGTTAAGGATGATTGGTCATTTAGCGTTGCCAAAGCATTAGCCGATTTCCCAAGAATCATTGCGCGCAGCAGTGATAAATTTGAACCATCTGTTATTGCCAAGTATGCTTTGGATTTAGCTAAGAAGTTTAATAAATACTATGCTAATGTTAAAATCTTGATCGAAGATGAGCAAATTAACACGAGATTGGCGTTAGTTCAGGCGACCTCAATTGTCCTGACTGAGGCCCTCAGACTACTTGGTGTTAACGCTCCTAAAGAAATGTAAAAAAAATTTAAAAAATAACGCTTACATCGATTAAAAGATTGCTCAAGACTTCGTTATTACGGTACAATGTGACTGTAAGATTAATAGGAGGTAATTTATTAATGGCTTATTTAGATAATGGTAACCAAATCTTTAAAGATGCTCGTAAAAACCATTATGCAGTCGGTGCTTATAACACTAACAACTTGGAATGGACACGTGCAATTTTGCAAGCAGCTGAGGAAACTAGAACCCCAGTTTTAATCCAAGTCTCAATGGGTGCTGCTAAGTACATGGGTGGCTACAAGATTGCTAAGGATATCGTTGAAGATTCAATGGACGCAATGGACATTTCAGTTCCAGTCGTATTGAACTTGGATCACGGTGACTTTGAAGCTGCTAAGGAATGTATTGCACTTGGCTACTCATCAGTTATGTTTGACGGTCACGCATTACCAACTGACGAAAACTTAGCTAAGACTAAGGAAATCGTCAAATTGGCTCATGAACGTGGAATTTCCGTTGAAGCTGAAATCGGTAAGATTGGTGAAAACCAAGGTGCTGAAGGCGGAGAATTAGCTTCTGTTGAAGATGCTAAAGCTTTCGTTGCTGCTGGTGTTGACAAGCTTGCTTGTGGTATCGGTAATATCCACGGTGTTTACCCAGCTGACTGGAAGGGTCTTAACTTCGATCGTTTGAAGGAAATTGCTGATGCAGTTTCTGTTCCACTTGTATTGCACGGTGGTTCAGGTATTCCTGAAGAACAAGTTAAGAAGGCTATCTCACTCGGAATTTCAAAGGTTAACATCAACACTGAATTCCAATTAGCATTCCAAAAAGCAACTCGTGAATACTTCGAAGCTCACAAGGATGAAGACAAGGCTAACAAGGGCTATGATCCACGTAAGCTTTTACTTCCTGGTACTGAAGCAATCACTGATGCAATGAAGGAAATGATCACTTGGCTTGGTACGCCATCAATTGATGACAAAATTAAGTCAGCTGCTTTCGATAAGAGCTCATTAAACTTAGAATAATTACCGAGTTGTAATGAAATTAAAAAGGCTAACTCCTGAATGGAGCTAGTTTTTTTTATTAAAAAATAAACGATTCAAGCTAACAATCTGGATTAAAAAGTGTTTTTAACCGAAAAATATCATCGTCAAAGTCGTATTTTAAGACAGAACAATTCTTAATTCTTTCAGTCCTTTTGAATGTATTGTACTTTTTCCAGACTTTATAGAAATTAGCGATGGCAGCACCATGTGACACAATTAAAATATGCTTATTAGGTGATTGGCGCACAATTTTTGTAATTTCTTGGTTAATGCGAGCTGTTAATTCCTTCTGCGATTCGCCGCCAAATTGAACGAAAAAATCATTGTAGGGAAGTGGCGGATTTAAATGCTCACCTTCACCTTCATAAGTACCAAAATTCCATTCACGCAAGTTTTTATTTGTTTTAAATGGCAAATCAGTAATTATTTTAAGTGTATCAATTGCTCGTTCAGAGGTAGAAGAATGGGCTTCGTCCAGTTGGACATGCTCTTTTTCGAAATACTCCTTTTTAGTAGCCTTTGCTTTCTGAATTCCCAATGGGGTGAGTGGTGAATCACAAAAGCCTTGAATTTTGTGTTGAACGTTAAATAATGTTTGCCCGTGTCTTACTAAATATAATGATTTCATATTTTTCCTCTTCTCCTAGTAAACAGCTATTTTCTATTTTACCTGAAGACTAAGTAAAAAGTTATGCTATTTTTCACTTATGCGTTTTGCGCATACCAAATGATGAAAGATAAGTATTTTACATGGTTTGATGAACGGCTTAAACTAAAAAATAATTGTTAATATCTTTATATAAGGAGATAAGAGTTTATGAAAGTAACAGTTTTAGTTTTCCATCCACATCTTGCTCAGTCGCGCGTTAATGCTTTTTTCATCAAACAATTGCAAGAGAAATCTTTGCCAAATGTAGCTATCTATGATGAATACCGATTGTATCCTCAGGGCCAAATTGAGGTTAGTCAGGAACAACAGCTGTTAGAGCAAAGTGACCGCATCGTTTTGCAATTTCCGTTTTACTGGTATAGTAGCCCCGCCCTTTTGAAAAAATGGGAAGATGTCGTTTTAGAACATGGTTGGGCCTATGGAACTAATGGTGATAAACTGCATGGCAAAGAATTGCAGTTAGTTGTTTCTGCTGGAGCGCCAGCAGAAAATTATCAGCCAGATGGTGCATTTCACGTGACAATGGCAGAATTATTATCTCCTTTTAAAGCAACTAGCAACTTAATTGGGACTAAATTCATGCCTCCTTTTGTCACCAAAGGTGTCATGCAGCATTTAGATGATGTTCAATTGGCTAAACGTGCACAAGAGTACATCGAAACAATAACGAAGTAGGCAATTTTTTACCGAGTTAAGTTTAAAGCCGGTAAAAATGGAATAAACAAGGTAATTGCTGCACAAAAAAAAATTGCTCTTCATATCAACAGTTGAAACTGATTATTGCTTTTTCGAAGAGAGCAAGCATTTGAATTATCATATTCAAATAATCATGATTTTACCAGTCATACTCTGCAAATAAATAGAAGCATATTCCTAAGTATTAGGTAATAATTTACAAAAAAATCTTGACTTAAAGCGTGCTTTAAGTCCTATACTTCTAATAGAAAATTAATCCTAAACAGGGAGGAATAAGATGATTTTAGATAAGACATTAACGTTAAACAACGGAGTCAAAATTCCTAAATTAGCATTAGGTACATGGGAAATTAATAATAATCAGGTTCCCCAAGTGGTCGAAACAGCTATTCAGCTTGGCTACCGACACATTGATACTGCGCAAGCATATGGTAACGAAGCTGGAGTGGGATTAGGAATAAAAAATTCTGGTATTCCACGTGAGCAAATTTTTGTTAATTCAAAAGTTGCCGCCGAAATCAAAAATTACGCCGATGCCAAGAAGTCGATTGATGAATCTTTGTCGAAAATGGCGCTTGATTATTTAGATATGATGATTATTCATAATCCACAGCCTTGGAACGAAGTTAATCAATCAGCTGATCGCCATTTTGAAGGTAATTTGGCAACTTGGCGTGCATTAGAGGATGCAATGAAGGAAGGCAAGCTGCGAGCAATTGGTGTATCGAGCTTTGAGCCAGATGATTTAACTAATTTAATTAAAAATAGTGCGACTAAACCGATGGTAAACCAAATTTTGTGTCACATTGGTGCAACACCGAAAGATTTGCTTGCTTTTTCACAAAAACAGGGAATTGTTGTTGAATCATTTTCACCTGTTGCCCATGGAGCGGCCTTGAATAATCCGGTAATAACTCAAATGGCCGATAAGTATCATGTATCAGCGGCCCAACTCTGTATTAGATATGATTGGCAGCTAAATACGGTAGTGTTGCCTAAAGCGGCGCAAGCTGATCATATTAAGCAAAATACAGAAATTGCTTTCGAAATAAGCGCCGAAGATATGCAAACCCTGCAAAAAATTAATGCAATCGATTATGGGGAAGCCAGTCATTTTCCAGTATTTGGCGGAAAATTGTAACCTGGACAACGTTCAATTTTTAAAAATTTTATATTAAACTTAATTTAAGTTACTTATTCTTTGTTGTTGAATAAGTAACTTTTTTTTGCCATAAATATTGGCTCTAATTTTTTATCAAAAAAGTATTTTAGTAGTAATTAGTAAAGAGTAATCAGCTTTGTAGCTAAGGCAGAAAAGAACTATTAATATAACTTTTTTGTGGAACTTGTTTTTAAACAAATGTCCTTTGCAAGAATTTACTACGGACACTTTTTAATTATTTAAGCGTTTACATAAGAAGCAAAATATAATTATCAGGAGGGATGAAAAGTGCAAAAAGAAATTAGTCAACAAATTATTGATTATCTTAAAGTCCACAATCGGTTCATAACTTCTGATGAACTATCTGATGGGTTAAATGTTTCAAAAAAAACAATTTCTCGCCATATCAATAGTTTAAATGAAAAGTATCCTAAACCAATTATTGTTTCTCAGAGGGGGCGAGGTTATGAACTAGACTATTCAAATTATTTAGATTACGCGAACCAAGATTTTCATCATGATTCGTCAACACATTTAAGACAAGAAAACATGTTAACTAAGTTACTATTTGCGTCACCAAACGAAGTGAAGATTTATGACTTGGCAAATAGTTTATACATAAGTGAATCAGTTTTATGGAATGATGAAAAGCAGATAAGCAAAAAAATAAAAAAATGGAACTTAAAGCTTAAGCGTAAGCAACGATCTATTCAAATAGTTGGTAATGAAAAAGACATTAGAAGTGCGCTCATTGAATTAGTGCTTCACATTAATAACTCAACTGATATAGAAACTTTACGCAGGAATACGGATCGGTCTCATCAAAAAGATTTCAATTTTGCACTAAGTCAGGTTGAAATGGCTTTACGCGTTTTGAATGGTTCACTGACCTATCCATATAATATAAATTTTTTTGCTCATATTTATATTTTGCTTACAAGGGCAAGAAAGTACAAGTCAGTTGACAAATCAATTGCCTCCGAAGGTAATTTACAAGTAGAAATAAAAATAAACCCTGAAATTTTCAGTGTTTGCAAGACTATTATTAATAACATTAAAAAATATCTTGGAATTACCGGAACTGATATAGATTCGGAAGTTTATTACTTATTTAAATACTTATTAACATCGAGATTTAATTCATTTGATGGAATAGTTCTGGATGATCGTGATTTGGCGGAAGAAGTAACTGATTTCTTTATACAAGAAGTTTCACAAAATTTAGATTGCAGTTTTGAGCTATCAATTAAAGATGAGATAAAAAATCATGTCCTAGCAATGATTAGTAGACTAAAGATGAAAATTTCTCTGCCTAATGCTCTGTTGAATGATATTAAGTTAGAATATCCCGCTGTATTTTCTGCAACAAAGAAAGCCGCAGTAAAAGTAAGTCGAAAGTTTGGATTACCAAAAATTTCAGATGATGAAACAGGCTTTATCTGCTTGTATTTTGCCAAATACTACGAAGAAAAAAATAAGTCTAATGCAAAGGTAAAAGTGTATGTAATCTGTACAACTGGAATTGGTACTTCGGGAATTATTTCAACCAAGATAAAAAATAGTATTCCAGAAATTGAAATTGTTGGATTAGCATCAAACTTTGACATTAGAGCAATTTTAAAGAAACAGCCAGCTGTTGATTTATTAATTAGTACTGTTCCAATAGATTGCCATGGAAAGGTTCCGATTGAACTGGTAAGTGCATTTTTTACAAAGAAGGACGAACAGAAGGTGAAAAACGTTGTCAGAAAAATCCAAAATGAGCGCAACCTTGTTTAAAGGCGCGGATAGTAGTGTAATTAGCCAAAAAAGTGCTTTTAAGGAAGTGGCAATTAATATTTCCAGAATTATGAAAATCGATTCAAAAAATGTAATTGACAGTTTAGAGAGAAGAGAGAAAGCTAACAATACTGCCTTAATTCAGGGATTAGCAATTCCTCATATAATTTTGGAAAAGAATTTTTCACCTTGGCTGTATGTTTTTAAATCTAACAAATGCATTGCTGATTGGCACTGCCTAGATGACTCAAAAGTAACAGTTTTAATTTGTTTAGTAGTTCCTAAAAAAATTAATCAACAAGATGGTAATTTTAAAAAAATAATGTATGTTATCAACAAATTAGCAGAAGAAGATGTTGTTTCACAAATTAGCAAAACTAAAACTGCCAAACAGATAATAAATATTTTAGAAAGTTAGGAGTTAAAAATTTGTCGGAAAAAATAGTAGACATTGCTAAAATTGTAAATCCTGACTTAATTAAACTCAATTTAGTCGGCACTACAAAAAAAGAGGTAATAGACGAACTTAGCGATCTTTTAAAAAAGGATAATGATGTAGATAATAAACAGGTTTTTGTTGAAGATGTGTTTAAGCGTGAAACTGAAGGAGAAACAGGTATCGGTCAAGGTGTTGCGATTCCTCATGGTAAGTCACCAGCAGTTAAAAATACAACAATTGCAATTGGGTTAAGTGATCATCCAATTCCATGGGAAACACTTGATGATAAGCCGGTAACCGCTGTGATTCTCTTTGCGGTAAGGGATCAAGATGCAAGCACCTTGCACTTGAAACTTTTGCAACAAGTAGCAATTTTATTATCAGACGACGATTTTATTAGTAAGCTTCATCATGCAAAAACTAAAGAAAACGTGATTCACCTTTTATGTAAGAAATAAGGAGATGATTTATATGAAAATTGTTTGTGTATGTGCTTGTACGTCGGGAATAGCTCACACGTATCTGGCAAAAGCAAAATTAGAAAAGGCAGCAGAAGAGCTTGGAGATGAGATACATATTGAGACCCAAGGAACAATTGGTACAGAAAATGAACTGACTCCTGAACAAATTGCTAAAGCAGACGTTGCGCTACTTGCAGTAGATATTGCAACAACTGGTGATGAGCGCTTTAAGAATCTACCAATTGTCAAAATTGGCACTTCATTGGTTGTAAAGGCGCCAAAGCAATTGCTTCAGAAAATTGAAAAAGAAGTCAAAGTAAAGAAAAGTCAGAAAGCGTGAGATAAGTGAATAATTTTATTAATGGTGCCAAAAAAGCGGGATCAGCTGTTAAAAAACACTTGTTAACCTCAATTTCGTATATGCTTCCGTTAATTGTTGCCTCGGGGCTGCTTATTGCAATTGGTAATCTAATGGGAGGTAAGCAAGTTACTACCTTGGCTCAAATGAATTTTCCTAATGCAATGACAACGTTAGGTGTTTTAGGAATGGGCTTATTACCATCATTTATAGCTGGTTATATTGGCTACTCAATAGCTGATAGACCAGGTATCGCTCCGGGTTTTTTATCAGGTCAAATTGCTTCATTTCTTGGAGCAGGTTTCCTGGGAGGCATTATTGGAGGATTTATAGCTGGATATATAGCTTTAGGAATAAAGAAAATCAAGGTTCCAAAGTGGGCAAGTGGGCTAATGCCAATGCTTATTGTTCCTACTATAACTTCAATTTTTACAGCATTAATTATGTTTTTCTTATTAGGCAATCCTTTAACTGCTGCGACTATTGCTCTAAATCATTTTATAACTGGGCTAGATCGCTCGCAAAGAGCTTTATATGGCTTCTTAATCGGCTTAATTGGCTGTGCTGATTTTGGCGGAGCAATTAGTAAGATTCCTAATTTGATTTGTGATGGGTTATTATTAGACGGAATTAAGGGACCTGAAGGGATAAAAGTTTTGGCGGCAATGGTACCTCCATTTGGGATAGCTATGTCATACTTATTTGCCAAACTTTTTCATAAGAAAATTTACACTAAACGTGAGGTTGAAACAATCGAAGTTGCTTTTCCAATGGGGTGTTGCATGATTACTGAAGGGGTTATCCCAATTGCAATGAATGATTTGCTTAGAACACTTCCTTGTACTTGGATAGGTTGCGGTATTACCGGCATGATTAGCTATGCATGGGGAAATGAAAGCCCCGTTCCTTCAGGAGGAATTTTCGTGATTCCTGCAATGTCAAAACCTCTTGTAGCAATAATTGCTTTGGTTGCAGGTTCTTTTGTTACGGGAATTTTATTAGCAATTATAAAAAGACCTTTAACTGATGAACAAGTTAATGGATCCTCTGAAAAAGAAGATGAAAAAGAAGAAGATGTTGATTTGTCAGGAATTAACCTTCAATAAATTACTTGTAAATTAGTTTTAGAAAATTATTCAAAAAGTTTTTAAAAATATTTAAGGAGATAAACAATGACTTTAGTAAATATGAACCAATTAATGGAAGTAGCTAGAAAAAATAATTTTGCAGTAGGTGCATATAACGTTTCAAACTTGGAGTTAATGCGTATTGCAATCGAGCAATGTGAAGCAGACTATGCTCCAGCAATTATCATGATTCACCCAACAGAATTGCGATATTGCAAAGATGACTTCATTAGTTATGTTCTTACTCGTATTCGTGACAGTAAGATTCCTGTTGCCCTTCACCTTGATCATGGTGATTCAGTTGATAGCGCAACTCGAGCAATTCATGATGGGTTTAGCTCAGTAATGATTGATTTATCAGCAGAAGATTGGAAAACTAATGTTGCTTTAACTAGGGAAACGGTTAAAATGGCACACAGAGTAGGTGTTTCTGTTGAAGGTGAAGTTGGTACAATCGGTCAAACTGGAGTTCACGTTGAAGGACATAAAAAAGAGGGTATTTATACCACGCCGGAAGAAGCACAAAAATTTGTTGAAGAAACAGGCGTTGATACGTTAGCAGTTGGCATAGGTACTAGTCACGGTATCTATCCATCAGATGTCACGCCAAAGATTAGAATTGATATTTTAAAAGATATTGTTAAGGCTGTTCCGGACACACCACTTGTTTTGCATGGTGGTTCATCAAATCCAGATGAGCAAATTGCTGAAGCAGTAAAGAATGGTATAAATAAAGTAAATATTTCTTCTGACTATAAACATGCATTTTTTGAAAAAGCTCGCGAAATTTTGACTAAAGATGATGGTTGGGATCCTAATAATTTATTTCCAGATGCAATTAAAGCAGCAAAGCTGGTTGTTCACCATAAGAATAATTTATTTGATGCTGTTGGCAAAGCCAAATTATACGAGGGAATGAATCCTTGGCGTGCAGACAAGATATAGCAATAGATAATGGGTGAGGGCGTCGGTCCTCATTTTTTTGAAGGGAAAAGTAATGACCAGATTAGGTTCAATTGAAGCTGGAGGAACAAAGTTTGTTTGTTCAGTTAGTGATGAAAACTTGAATATTATTGCCAAAACTAGGATACCTACTACTTTACCCAGAGTCACTATGCCACTAATTTATCAATTTTTTCAAAAATATCAGCCTGACGCGATTGGCATTGGGTGCTTTGGCCCAATAGGAATTGATGAAACTAGTAAAAACTACGGCAAAATATTAGAAACTCCGAAGAAAGGATGGGTAAATTATTCATTTTTAGAGGAAATAAAGAATCACATAAATGTACCTGTATTTTGGACAACAGACGTCAACGCTGCCGCTTACGGAGAATTTAAACTCGGTGCTGGGAAAAAACTTAAGAATATTGTTTACTGGACAGTGGGAACAGGTATTGGTGCTGGAGCAATATGTAATGGAAAAATTTTTACGGGCCTATCGCATCCTGAAATGGGGCATATATTGGTTGTGAGAAACCAGTACGATCATGTTGACGGAACGTGTAATTATCATTTTGACTGCTTAGAGAGTTTGGCTAGTGGACCTGCAATTGAAAAAAGAGCTGGTAAAAAAGCTGAAGATTTATCTAAAAGTAGTAAACAATGGGATTTAGAAGCTTACTATCTTGCGCAAGCATGTGTCGATGTAGCAATGGTTTTATCACCTGAAAAAATTATCTTTGGTGGGGGTGTGTCGAACCAAGAGCAATTGTTTCCAAAAATTCGTTACGAATATAATAAGATGATTGGACATTATTTAGAAACTCTATCACTAAATGATTTTATTGTTCATGCAAAACTGGGTGATAATGCTGGTACAATGGGTTGTCTTTTACTAGCCAAAAACAAGTTAAGTATTTAAAATACTCATTTTTTGAAATCGCTTGCAAATAAAACCAGAATTGTTTATACTCTAATAAGATGAAATTGTTAGCTTAGGCGCAAAATTCGTCATTTTATTTTTTGAATATAGGTGTTATTTCGTTATGAAAGCAAGACTAAAGGAAGGATAGCATATTTTGCTATCAGGAATTTAGTCTTTTTTTTGTTAAATTGGGAGGAAACTAATCATGAAAGTCCTTCGTAAACTAAATAATAGTGCGGCTATTTGTTCGAATGGATTTTCTAATTCAATAATTGTTATTGGAAAAGGAATAACATTCGGTAAAAAGGAAGGTGATGAAATTGATAAATCAAGAATTGATAAAATCTATACAAGCTCAAATAAGGAAACTATTGACTTAATTCAAAAAATTCCTGATGAATATTTTGAAATGTCAATGGTCATAATCAGATATGCTGAAAGGAAGTTGGATCAAACATTAACTGATGATGCTTATTTTGTTATCTCGGATCATATTAAAGGAATTATGTATCGCTATAAACATAATATTCAGATGCCGTTTGGTTTTATGCAAGAAGCAGAATTATTTTATAGAAATGAATATCGTGTTGCAGCATGGATTCTTGATTACCTTGATGCAGCATTAAATGTAGAGTTACCTGAAGATGAAATTGGTTTCTTAACTATTGATGTTGTCAATCTTATTGGAAATAACAATGGAATGGAGAAACTAAAACTAATTATGGAAGTCGCTCGTTTGGTTGAAAATGAAGTAAATAATGCTTTTACAAATCTTGATAAACAGAGTTTTTCTTATAAAAGATTTAAAACACATCTACAATATTATGGATTTCGATTTGTTTCAAATAAAGAATATATAGATCAAAATATTAGTTTTGATTTTGATGAAGATTTTATTAATAGTACTAAAGAATTGATTAATAATATTAATAAAAAATTAAATGAGAAATATGGCCATTCGATGGATAAAGTTGAACAAAAGTATTTGCTACTACATTTACAAAGACTAATTTATTCGAATTGTTAATAAACTTGGAGGAAAAATGGCTTTAGATTATGAAAAAATGTCTAAACAAATTTTGCAAAATATTGGTCAAGCAGAAAACTTAACTACTGTTAATCATTGTGCAACCAGATTACGTTTAGGCGTCAAAGATATTAATAAGATAAATAAAAGTGAATTATCTAGAATTGATGGGGTATTAGGAGTAGAAGTAATGCCTGACCAAATTCAAATAATAGTTGGTCAAATAATTGAAGATTTATATCATTCGTTTAAGCAAGTATCTGAGTTTTCTGATACTCCTTCAATGGGTTCAGCAAAATCGTTAGGTAAAAAGAAAAATATTGGCACACTTTTTATCGACTTTTTGGAATTAGTTGCCAAAATCATGGCTCCAGTTATTCCCGCTTTAATTTGTGCCGGTTTTTTTTCATTAATAATTATCATTGCACAGATGTTCTTCCACCTGAAGACTACAAATTCAACATACATTATTTTAAATAGTTTAGGGCAGACAGCACTATATTTCTTGCCGGTAATGGTTGCCTATTCTTCTGCCAAGCAATTCAATACGAATCCAGTTTTGGCAATTATGCTTGCTAGTTTTCTGCTATACCCGGATTGGAATAGTCTTGTAGCCAAAGGAACTTCATCTGGATTTACTTCATATTTTGGCTTACCAGTACATTTACAAACTTATAATGGACAAGTTGTTCAAATTATCTTGTCAATTTGGATAATGAGTGTTCTTGATCGCTGGCTAAAAAAAATAATTCCAAATGCTGTTCGATATTTCTTGAAACCTGTTTTACTAATGTTGATAATGTCAGTGATTACACTAACTATTACAGGTCCTTTAGGCGGATTATTTACAAATAGTATTAGTCTTTTCATCGACTTTTTGAGAAAAAATGTACCGTGGCTGACTGTGCCAGCAATTTACACATTTGCGATGACAGTTGGCGTTTTTATGCCAGGCTTTCATCTTGCTTTAATTCCAATTGCCACACAAAATTTAAGTACATTAGGATACGACGATATTATTAATATTTGGTTTATGGCAGGTACTATGGTACCGGGATTTGTTGCTTTATGGGTAGCATTGAAGACTAAGAATGTTAAAGGGAAGAATATTTCTTGGACTGCTGCTATATCAGCTTTGTTTGGCGGAATCTCAGAACCTACATTGTATGGTATTTTATACAAGATACCAGTTCTCTATGGTGTAAACTTTATTACAGGACTTACACTTAGCATTTATAACGGAATCGTCGGAACTAAGGCTTATGCCTATGGGGCATATTATTTAACTAATTTATTGCTATTTTATAATTCAAAAGATCCGTCAAATCTTTACAAAGCAATTGGTGGTATCATACTCGTAGCTCTTATTTCTTTTGTTGGAGTTTGGTTTACTAAATGGTCTTGGAACGACGAAGCTAGTGATACACTTCCGAAACTTAAATCTATCTTTGGTCGTGGTCGGTCTACAGAAATAAGTAGTAATTCCCCTGTTAAATTTGCCCATAAATTATCTGATACGACTATCAATGCACCAGTAGCGGGAAAAATTGTTTATCAAAAAGAAATTAAAGATCAAGCATTTTCTAGTGGTAGTTTAGGTAGTTGCTTTGGCGTAGAACCAGCTAATGATGATATTTTTTCTCCAATTGATGGAGTTATTAATTCCATTGCTCCAACAAAGCATGCAATAACGATACAAGGAAACGCCGGGGATAATGTAATGTTGCATTTAACACTTGATTCAATGAAAGTTCAACCTGATGATATTACAATATTGATTAAAAAAGGAGAACAAGTAGTGCAGGGACAAAAAATTGCTATTCTTCACCGTAAGAAGCTGCAGCAAAGAAAGCTTGATGATACCGTGATAACGATACTGTTAAATTCTAGTGATTATCACAGCGTAACTTTAGATAGTAATAAGTTAATTGCAAAAGTTTAGGAGGAATCTAATGAAAGAAGAATTACATTTTTTAAAATGCATTGATCATGAAGTTCCAATGCAAATTGAAATTCCAGAGGGAAAAAGAAAATGTCCAGCAATGTTGCTAGTACATGGATATATGTCTGCCAAAAATTGTGATGGTCACATGCTTGAAAAGATTAGTTCTAGACTTGTGAAAGAGGGAATCATTGCAGCTAGAATTGACCTGTGCAGTATGGGAGAAAATCTTTGCTCAAGAGAAAAATATGGTATGAGAACAATGATTGACGAAGTAAAAGCAAGCTTTAATTATCTCAAAACATTGGATTATGTAAAAGCTGATTATATTGGTCTTCTCGGACACAGTTTGGGTGGTAGACTTGTTTTTACGTGTTCAACATTGCCCGCAAAATTAATAGTTACTTTAAATGGTGCAATTAATACAGAGGAAATGATGGTTCCTAGTTATAACAAACTTGAAATGAGAGAACTAGGATATAGTATTATTCATACAAGTGATGGCAGAGCAGAATTAATTTATCATCGTTTTGAAGAAGATATGAAAGATACTCTTAATAATAATATACGTAATTTTAAAAATCCAATTTTAGTATGTATTGCTGCCAATGATCCAACTTTAAATCCAAAGATAGGATTTAATTTTGTTAAAAATTGCAATATGAATAACGTTGATTCTATAGTAATTAATAATGCAAATCATACATTTAATGCCAAGACAGGTGATTACACTAAACTGAATGAACTAAATGATAAGATGATTCCATGGATTACAAAACAAATGGAGTAAAAACTATGATAAAAGGATTGAAATTTATTTTTCAACGCTTTTTATAATTGTCCTAAACTTGTTTTTGTCAATATACTAAAGCATGTGATATAAAGAACACTCATATTGCAATAAGCAATAGTATTGGAAAAATCAATTTGGCTTCATCAGAAGGTAACTTAATATTGTTATAACTTCCATTCTAAATGACTTCTATAAAAATCAAAATATTTTCAAGCTATTCTTCAGCTAGATTGAGTGTAGTGATTGAATCATGGACATGAACTTGTAGATAAAAAGTGATACCTTTTTCATGAATATAACTGTTGATAATTTCTTGATAGCTTATTTGGCGTATTTAAATTTACTTTTTGCTTGATTTGTACAAATGAGAGCTTTTGCACAAACTAAGAATTATATATAAATTAACTTCAATTCAATACAAGGCAGAGTAATAGTAATAAATCGAGTTGATCATATGATCATTTTTAGATGTTATTTTCTTTAATATTCCCTTTTCAATTGTTTTGGTTCTTAAAGCAAGGAAAATTTTTAAATAATATAGAAAAAAGAATACTATCAAAATTATCAATGAAGAAATGATGTATTTAATTATTCACATTCATCGAAGCGTATCCTAGCCAGTATCAATTAAAACAGTAAAAAAGCACTACGATTAATTTCGCAGTGCTTTTTGGCCTGAAACTCACTTTACTTTAATAAATTCAGTCGGCTTTTTAAGTGCAGGATCTGATTGTAAGTAAATTTTATCAGTACCTAGTTCAATCGGGATTAATTCATGTTGGTAAAGTCGAGCTTCAATGTACATTTTGCCATTCGCTCCCACAAGTATTGGATTATTCCATTTACCGATAGTTGCTTTAAGCTCGCCATTTTCGTCACAAAGAGTAACCAAACCATAGCCAGGATTATGATAATCACCCAGTAACTCAGATTTTGCCTTAACTGCATGGCAGTCATTTCCTTTAAGTTTGGCAATTTTATCTTCTCTTGCCTGGTTCTTCTTCTCCATAATTTTACTTATTTTATCGGCCCAGTCAGTGTCATGAATTCCTAAGATCTCATCAATTGTTTGGTAAGCTAAAGCAAAAATTGATTCGGTTGAATCCATGTTGGTAGTTACAACAAAGGCCAAATCAAGGTCAGGAACAAAGCCCAAAAATGAGCAATATCCTATATATGAACCACTGTGATAAAAGTACTTGTGACCACGGTAGTCTTCCATCATCATTCCTAAACCATAAGCACCAAAATTAGCACCACCATATGCTCGGCTAGGAGGCATAATTGATTGCGGCTGATAACGCTGGGCAGTAACCTCAGTTGAAGTTGATTTTTGGGTTTTTAATTGAAATTCGCCCCAAGTTAGCAAGTCGGAAATTGTTGCTAACATGCTGCTGGCTCCGCCAACTTTACCAGGTGCAATAAACGGTACCTCTTGCGTAACATCGTTATCTCGAATATAAGGCTTAGGAATTCTGTTACGTGGTGCTTCATGATGATTAATGAAAGTATTATTCATATGAAGTGGCTTAAGTAAGTGTTCACGCTCGTATGAGCCATAATCCTGACCTATTGCTTGTTCCATTACGTAGGTTGCAACGGCATAAACCAGATTACTATATTGCATTTTAACTCGTAATTCATGGTTAGGCTCTAAATAGCCGACATGTTCAGCTTTTTCTTTTAAAGTTAAATCATGCTTATTCATGTTAGTAAAACGCATTAAGTCGTGAGCAGGCAGTCCACTTTGATGACTTAGGGCATCTCTAAACGTTAAATGATCTTGGGCATATTTATCAACGAGTTGAAAGTCTGGCCAATATTTTTTTAAAGGATCATCTAGGCTGATTCTACCTTCATCAGCTAATTGACAAATTGCTGTTGCTAAAAAGGACTTAGAAATTGAAGCTAGAGGATATAAGCTATCTTCGTTAGCGTCGCCGTAAACATGGCTGTAGCTTTCATTTTTGTGATAAATTCCAAAGCCTAAACTTGGCAGATTGAATGTATCTCTTACTTTTTCAGCAAAGTCATTTATTTTTTGTTTATCCATTACTACTCCTTTTGTAAATTACTAATCTAAAATAGGCGAAAAGTAAAATAACAATCTTTTATAAAACATTTTACTCTTTTTAAAGGCAAAATTAAATATTCTTCTCATAATTATGATGTAATTATTTGACTATTATGATATATTTATTAGCGTAATAAAATTAATTTATATAGAAATGAGAAAATATATAAAAAAGAACAAATTGTTAACCTCAATTGGTGTTTTAAGTCTCTCTGCAATTTCTTTAGTTGGTTGTGGCAAGCAGAATAATACTAGTAATGATGAAACTAAAAATGTTTCTAAATTCCCAATTGAAACTCCAAAAAAGGCTGTCAAACAAGGTGGAACTGTTAAGATTGCAGTTGAAACAGACACACCGTTTTCTGGAATTTTTTCGCAGGAATTATCTTCGGAAGATGTCGATTCAATGGTAGCTTCTCCAGGTCAAGAGACCCTGTTTGACAGTGATGATCACTTTAAAGTTACTGATAAGGGTGCAGCAACGCGTGAATTGGATCAAAAGAACAAAACCATTACCATTAATATTAAAAAAGGTGTTAAATGGTCCGACGGTAAACAAGTTGTTGCTAAAGTTTATGAATATGCTTATGAAATTTTAGCAAACAAGGACACAGCTTGCCCTCGGTATAGTAGTCAGTTTGAAGTTTTAAAAGGTTTGAAAGAATCTCATGAAGGCAAGGCAAAAACGATTTTGGCATTGAAATGCCAGATGGGGAAAATGGTCGTAAATTAGTTCTCCATTTCACGGAATTAAGTCCAAGTATGTCTAATGCAGGTAGTCGTTCTCTCTGGGAAGCAGTTGAACCTTATCATTACCTTAAAGATGTTCCTTTCTCTAAATTAAAATCATCTGATAAAATTAGAAAGAATCCATTATTCTTTGGGCCATATAAAATGGAAAAACTGGTTCGAGGACAATCCGCCACTTGGTTTCCTAATGAGTATTACTGGCGTGGCAAGCCAAAATTAGATAAAATCGTTGTTTCTGTCGTTTCCCCTAATTCTGCTTCGCAGGCCATTAAGAGTCATAAGTTTGATGTGATTCCTGTGATTAACACTCAATGGCCTCAGGTAAAAGATACCAAGAATGTTAACTTTGTAGCACAAATTCCAATTGCTTACCATTACCTTGGTTTTAAAGTTGGTAAGTGGGATAAAAAACTCAGCAAAAACGTTGAAAATCCTAAATCTAAGATGAATAACAAGGCTTTACGTCAAGCCATTGGTTATGCAATGAACGTTGATGCCGTCAATAAACGTTATACGTATTCTTTAACCTTTAGAGTAAAAACTCTAATTCCGGAAATCTTTGGTGATTACTACGATAAGGGTGCTAAAGGCTTTGATTATAACCTTAAGAAAGCAAATGATATTCTCGATAAGGCAGGCTATAAGAAGAAGGGTAAGTGTCGTGTCCAACCTAATGGTAAACCACTTAAAATTAATGTAGCCGCAATGAGTGGGGATGCGACTAAAGAACCAATCATTCAAAATTATATTCAACAGTGGCACAAGGTAGGCTTAAATGTTCAGCTGGCCACGGGACGCTTGATTGCGCACAACTCGTTTTATGACAAATTACAAAACGATGATAAGGGTATTGATATGTATATCGGTGGCTGGTCAACACCAACTGAGCCATCTCCACATCCGTACTACAGCGAATCCGCACCATTTAACATGACCCGCTTTGTAACTGCTAAAAACAATAAGTTATTGACAGAAATGAATTCGCAGAAGGCATTTAACCATAAATATCGGGTACAAAAATTCCACGAATGGCAACAATACATGAATGATGAAGCTTATGTCATTCCAATTGATAATTCTTACCAAATTACAGCTGTGAATAACAAGCTTACGGGATATTCACTCAAGCCTTCAGAGGGCAATAATGGACATCCATTATGGTACAAGGTTGGTTATGCAAAATAATCTTATTAAAAGACTAGAAGGGGACAAAATCAAATAATGAGAACAGGATCAAAAATTATCACTTTAGACAACGGCTACCACTTATGGACGAGTACACAGGGTGAAGGTGACATCCACTTGTTAGCCTTGCATGGTGGACCTGGTGGTAACCATGAATATTGGGAAGATGCCGCTGACCAATTGAAAAAGCAGGGATTAGATGTCCAGGTCACGATGTATGATCAACTTGGTTCACTTTACTCTGATCAACCAGATTATGATGATCCAGAAATTGCCGCTAAGTATTTAACCTATGAATATTTCCTTGATGAAGTAGATGAAGTTAGGGATAAACTTGGACTCGATACTGTTATTTAATTGGTCAAAGTTGGAATGGACTTTTGGCGCGAGAATACGCCATTAAATATGGTCAACACCTTAAAGGAACGATTATTTCTTCAATGGTTGATGATACTGATGACTATATCGCTTCAATTAACTGGCGTAGAAAAGAGATTTTCCCACAAACGGAAATTGATTTTATGCGTGAATGTGAAGAAAATAATGACTATGACAATAAGCGTTACCAGGAAGATGTTCAAATATTGAACATTAACTTCCTTGATCGTCGTCAGCCGTGCAAACTTTACCATATTAAGCGAATTGGTGGTTTACCTGTCTACCATGCTTTCCAAGGTGATAACGAGTTTGTCGTTACAGGTAAGCTAAAAGATTGGCATTTCAGAAAGTACCTAAAAGAAATTAAAATGCCAACTCTACTAACCTTTGGCGAAGAAGATACAATGCCACTAGAAACTGCTAAAATTATGCAAAAAGAAATCCCTAATTCTCGTTTAGTAACTACACCAAATGCTGGACAGCACCACATGGCTGATAACCCCGACGTCTACTATAAGCATGTAGCTGACTTTATCAGAGAAGTGGAAGCAGGTACTTTTAAGGGTGAATAACTAAAACAAAAAACATGAGGTTTATCTCATGTTTTTTGTTTTTATATTTAAAAGACAGTTATTTACCAATAATTCCTAATCCGCCTAATATAATTCCAGCTACTAGAACAGTAACAATTAATTTAGTAGATGACATTTTCTTTTTACCTAAAAGCCAGTAGCAAATAGCAACTAAAAGCACTGGTACAATAGCTGGCATTATTTGGTCTAAAATGGTCTGGGCCCGAAGTGTTACTTTACCTGTTTTAAACACTAAAGGAACGTTTGCGTTCACAACAGTTGGTATTAAAGCACCAACAACTGTAACTCCAAGTAGAATAGCTGCGTCGGTTAGCCTATTTAATTTGTTTCCAGCAGCATAAATTAATTTTTCACCTTGCGAGTATCCTAAAGGAAGAAGAGTAAAGCGAAGAAATAAGACTACAATGTTTGCTATTAGCCAAATGATTGCTCCAATCGGATTCCCTTTCAACCCCATGTAAGCCGCAATTGAGCCAAAAATAGTTGGTAAAATGACGCCTATTATTGTGTCGCCAACACCTGCGAAAGAACCCATAAGACCCGCCTTTAATCCTGCAATTGCTTCTTCAGCTTTGCGGCCTTCTTTCTCTTCAATGGCTATATCCATACCAACAATAAATCCTCCAATATATGCGTTGGTATTAAAAAATTGATTATGAAGTTTCATCATTGCTATTCGGTCATCTTTATCAGGGTATAGCTTCTGAATAGTTGGCAGCATTGTATACAGATAGCCAGTTGACATCATTCTTTCATAATTCCAACATATTTGGCTACTCCATAACCATCTCCAATTTGCTCGAAATAGATCTTTTTTTGTTATATTTTGACTGTTAATCTTCATATTCGCCGAACTCATTTTCTTGCCCTCCTTCAGTAGCATTATTAGTTGCAACATTATTATCAGTTTGCTTATAGTAAATTATAGCCATTGCTACTCCGATAATTGCTACGCCCAACATTGGTACTTTAATGTATGCAGCTAAAAAGAAACCAATAAAAAGGTATGCAATAAATTTCTTTGTAGGTAAGAACCTCAGAAGTATTGCAATTCCTACTACTGGTAAAATACCACCTGCCGCGGATAGTCCAGCAGTTAACCAAGTAGGTAGTGCATTAACTACAGTTTGAATTGTGCTTTTACCTACTAGTAACATTAAAAGTACTGGAACAGCACGCGATAGTCCCCATGGGAACATACCAAAAATAATGTTTCGTTCAACTCCAATTTCATCATCTTTTTCAATTGCTTTGTCTACTCTGTGTAAGAAATAAGTATTAGTAAATCGTGCTAAAACATCGAGTTGTACCATTAATAGACCGACAGGAACGGCTAATCCAATTGCAAAACTAACCCCTTTATTACTCATCACAGCGTAAGCGGTCCCAACAATTGCACCTGTCATAAAGTCAGGCATACTTGCCCCACCATATGTACCAACACCTAGTACCATTAACTGCAATGTTGCACCAACAACTAAACCCGTTTTGATATCACCCATAATAATACCGGATACCAGACCAATTAATAATGGATAATTGCATAAAATACCAACTGTAAGTTGATCTATAATCATCCAAAAGGCTAAAGCTGTTAATAATAATATTTGCCACCATGCAATTCCCATTTTAGTTCTCCTTTTCGTTTATCATTGGCATAAACTCTTCTTGCTTATCATTAGGGACCATCTGATGATAAAGGGTAATTCCTTGATCAGCTAACTTTTTAAAAATAACAACATCGTCTGAAGTCACAGCAACACTTTTGGCGACTTGTCTTGCTCCTTGTGACATAGACATGTTGCCTACATTTATGTCGGGAAGTTTGACTGAGCTGTTTACTAGCTGATAAAGTACTTGTGGCTTTTTAACAATTAAAAAAACTCTTTGACCATTATATTGACCACTAGTTATTCTTTTTGCGGCGCCTTTAATAGTTAATATACTCAAATGTACTCCAGCAGGAACAGCTGTTTTTAAAGTTTCTTTTTGAACTTTACTTTTAACGATTTGATCATCAACTACCATAATTCTTGTTGCATTCAAGTTTCTGGTCCACATTGTTGCAACCTGGCCGTGTATTAAGCGAGAATCAATTCGCACATTTATTAGTGGGTTTCCAGTATTCTTTGAAATTACTTTTTCATTTGAGGTCTTAGGGTCGGTTTTTAAGTGTGTCTTTCCCGTATCACCAGTCATTTCAATGGTTTGTTGTATGGCTTCATCAATAGGAGTCCCTGTTGCTAAAGATAAAATTAGCATTAAAGATAGTCCTGAAAAAAGTCTAATATTTGGATGATCTGCTATAAAAATTTTAGCGGCATTAGCAGGTGTTCCATTAGGAATATCTACGATAATTGCTATATTCTCTGATGCTTCATTGCTTTTTTTTAAGATATCTCTATAGCATCTAACAACATCATCAACGCTCATAGGGTCTTTAAAAGAAATCACTTCAAAGCCACTCAATGATCCTGTGATAATTTCACAACTTTTCAGTGTTTCTAAAGCATAATCACCATGACTAGCTAGAATAAACATTAAATCACACTCCTCTTATCAAAATTAATGTGTTAACTTGCTGACAAGTTAGATTTTAATTCTAAATGAAAGCAATTGCAATACCTTATTTAAAGCTTTTTGCATAAAAACAAAGTAGACATTTTTTCATAATAGTGATTAACTTAATGTATTAAGTTAAAGAAAGGAATTAACATGAATAGAAAACTAACTAGAATAAAAAAATATGAAGATTTAGGGATCGGTCTTTTTATTCATTGGGGTTTGTACTCTCAACTTAAGGTTGGAGAATGGACTGAATATATCCATCATAGAGATAAAAGAGAATATGAACAATTAATAAATAAATTTAATGCTGAAGAATTTGATGCTGATTATTTAGTTTCTAATGCCAAAAAAATGGGTGCAAAATATATTGTTTTAACTACAAAGCATCATGAAGGTTTTTTCTTATATGATACTAAGGGCTTATCTAAATTTGATGCAATACATAGTCCAGCCAAACGAGATATAATCAAAGAATTTATAAATGCATGTAACAAACAAAAAATCAAGCCTTTTTTATATATGGCTACCTATGATTGGCATTCTGATTTGTACCAAAACGATTTTGAGGGTTATCTTAATTATCTTTTGGAATCTGTCAGAATTTTATGTACAAATTATGGGCCAGTAGGCGGATTTTGGTTTGATGGGGACTGGAACAAAAAAGATGCAAACTGGAAACTAGATCGTTTGTATGGCATGATTAGAAAATATCAGCCTAATGCAATTATTGTGAATAACACTGGTCTCAAGAATAGAGGAAAAATTAGCAATCCAGAAATTGACGTTGTAACTTATGAAAGAAAAACGCCAGATCAGGTCAACCATGGATTTTGGGGAAAATATGTAGCAGGAGAAGCATCAATTACAATGAATCAACATTGGGGGTTTGCAAAAAATGATGTTAATTTCAAATCTACTAAGGAAATTGTCGAAAATATCGTTCACGCTCGAGGAATCGGAGCTAATATTTTATTAAATATTGGCTTAACTGGTACGGGTGAAATTCCTATAATGAATCAAGCAATAATGGAACAAGTTGGTAAATGGGTAAATATGGCAAATGAGAGTCTTTATGAAACGCGCCCCAAGCAAGAACTTAGGGCTAGTGGAAATACGAAAGACGTGGTATTGCAAAACAAAAGTAAAAATAGTATATACTTATTTATTCATGATTTGAAAATTGTTGGTAATGAAAATGTTGTATTAGGAGGAGAAGGTATTAATTTACGGTCATTTAGTGGTATATTCAAAGAAATTAAGAAGATAACTTGGTTAGATAATGGTGAGAGTGTCCCATTCATGCAAGATAAAAATAAGGGAATACTAACAATTGATGCTGGTGGCTATACTTATGGAACTGATTGGTGTGTGAGGGTAGCCAAGATCAATTTTTAAAAAATATGGTGAAAGGTAATGTCAAAATATCAAGATATTGTTTTAAAACTAGTTGAAAAGCTAAATAATGGTACGTTAAATCCTGGGGACCGTTTTTATAGTGAATCTGAAATCACCCAAATTTATCACGTGAGCTCTACTACTGCTGTTAAAGTTTTAAACACATTAGAGCAGCAGAATAAGGTTACCCGAGTGCAAGGTAGTGGTACTTTTGTTGCTAAAGAATCACATAAAAGAATAGCAATGTTGACTGACTTAAATTTGGGTGTTGGTCAGGGGGAAAGCGTCAAGGTTTTATCAGCTAATTTAGGTAAAGACCAAGAAATTAATAAAAGGCTCCATCTCCGAAAAGGTGATAAGTATCTTGAGGTTAGACGTATAAAGTATATTGGAGAAAAAGCTTCTCAGTATTCTATAAGCTACTTAAATCCTAAATTTATTGATTTAACAAATTTAAATGATTTATCTTTATTTAATTCTATTTATCAAAAAGTACGTGATGATTCAAAAATAGACCCATATGAATTACCATTTAAACAAAAAAATTGGGCTAAAAGTATTGAAAATAAAGAAATTTTGCAGTACTTTATACCAATTCAGAGTAAACTCTTGTTTATTTGTCAGGAAAGAGAAACATATCTTCCCTATACATCTGATGAATTATTAGAATATGCAGTTAGTTATAAGTTGCCTGAGTATTGGGGCTATGAAGCTGAAGCAACAGCATATAGACAATAATAAAAGTCATGAGATTTTTCTCAAGGCTTTTATTTTTTCAGCAGCAGTACTTTCTCTTCAGGTAGTTTGATTTCAATTTGTTCGAGGCTAAATGGCTTTATTAAAGACATTTGGTATGCAGTCAAATGTAAAAGCTCGTTTGAGTCACCTTGCGGGTTATATAATGGATCTCCAATGATAGGGGAGCCAATTGCGGCTAAGTGGACCCGTATTTGGTGCGTTCGGCCAGTTTCAAGTGTAACTTTGATTAATGCGGTTTGATCATTATAACGTTTTAAAATTTGGTAATGAGTGATTGACTTGAGTCCACCGCTTTTTATCATTCGTTTCCGCTGATCTAATGGATCGCGACTAATTGGCAAATCTATCATACCTGAATCCTGTAAATTTTTAGAGTTGTCAACAAGTGCTAAGTAT
This sequence comes from Lactobacillus sp. B4015, assembly GCF_026536055.1. Classification (NCBI taxonomy): domain Bacteria; kingdom Bacillati; phylum Bacillota; class Bacilli; order Lactobacillales; family Lactobacillaceae; genus Lactobacillus; species Lactobacillus sp. B4015. The sequence goes on along the minus strand of NZ_JAFNOY010000011.1, from coordinate 38,062 downwards.
TCGCGATGAAAAGCCTTAGTAGTCAATTCTCGATTCAAAATTGGCACAACAGCTGGGTTTTTAGCTACAAGGAGTAGCCCGCTAGTTAGCATGTCTAAGCGATGAACAATAAAAGGAGTGTGCTTTAAATAGGTTGCACAATCGTTCAGAGCAGTATTGGTTTCATTTGAATTTGGATGCGTTTTTTGTCCAGCGGGTTTGTTAATGATTAACAAATCTTCATCTTCAAAAACTACATCAGGTAATTGACCATTTGCGGGATATTTTTTTTGGCCTGATTCAACATGTTCTAAAAAAAGCTCAATTTTATCGCCTGGATTGATTAGGCGATTAAAATATAGATAAGAACCGTTAATTAGTACTTTTTGCTCGCACCGCAAATAATGACGCCATTTTCGAGGAATTAAAAGTTTGCGTAAAAGTTCATTTACAGAACATGGTTTAAGATTTTTGGGGTAGTTAAGTGTAAAATAGTAGCTCATAAATATTTATTAAATCTTTTTGAAAATAAAGGTAGTACTTTCTGATATGATACAATTTTAGTTGTTTCTAAAAAGGAGCAGATAAAATGGAAAATAATGAACCAAAGAGAAACGGACTTGGTGGCTTATGGCACCGGTTTGATCACCGTTTTTATATCGGGCGCTGGATTATCTTGATCCTGCTAACCTTCACTTTTTTGGTTTGTACTTATTATACCGTCAAAGTAAAAACTTCAAACATCTCAAATCTAAAAGCATCCCTGTCAACGACCACGGCCATTTATGATCATAAAAGTCAAAAAGCGGGTTCGTTATATTCACAAAAGGGAACTTTTGTTGAATACAATAAAATTTCACCTAACGTCAAAAATGCCGTAATTTCAACTGAAGACCGAACTTTTTGGACAAACCCTGGCTTTAGTATTAAGGGAATGGTTAGAGCAGCCTTAGGGCTAGTGATTCACCGAGGACAAATTTCTGGCGGTGGCTCAACTTTAACGCAGCAGCTAGCCAAAAATGCTTTATTAACGCAACGCCAAACTATCTCACGTAAAGTAGAAGAACTATTTTTTGCGATTGAGATTACGCACGTTTACTCAAAAAAAGATATTTTAACTATGTATTTGAACAAAGCCTACTTTGGTAACGGTGTTTGGGGCGTGCAAGATGCCAGTAGGAAATACTTTGGTAAGGATGCTAGTCAGTTAACGGTGGGCGAAGGAGCTTGTTTAGCTGGAATTTTGCGGAATCCAAGTAAATATAATCCAATTGATCATCTGAATTATTCACTTTCAAGGCGTAATTTGGTTTTGGACTTGATGGTTTCAAATGATAAGCTAACCAAACAGCAGGCACAATCAGCTCAAAGACAAGGTTTAACTTTACGTGATACCTATCATAATCAGGATGGCTATCGTTATCCTTACTTTTTTGACGCTGTGGTCGATGAAGCGATTAATCGCTACGGTCTAAAAGAAGAAGATGTGATGAATAAGGGACTTCGTATTTATACGACGTTAAACCAAAATTATCAGCAGCAACTTCAGGAAAAATTTTCCCAAGACTGGCTATTTCCACAGGAGTCTTCTGACGGAACAAAGACTCAAGGAGCCAGTGTGGTGATGGATCCAAGTACTGGAGCTGTTCGTGCTGTCATTGGTGGACGAGGAAAACATGTCTTTCGGGGTTATAATCGTGCAACACAAATGAAGCGGCAGCCGGGTTCATCGATTAAACCAATTGTGTCTTACGCACCTGCTCTCCAGCAGGGCTACCATTATGATTCACAGCTTTCGAATAATCTGCAACGCTTTGGTAAAAATGGCTATCAGCCGCATAACGTTGATAACGGTTATTCTGATAAGATTCCAATGTATGTGGCATTAGCACAAAGTAAAAACGTGCCAGCCGTTTGGTTACTTGATCGGATTGGTGTTTCTAAGGGCGTCCAGTCCGCTAATAATTTCGGTATTAAAGTAGCCAAAGAAGATCAAAACCTCGCTTTGGCCTTAGGTGGGCTATCAACTGGAGTTTCTCCCATCCAAATGGCGCGGGCGTATTCTGCTTTTGCCAATAAGGGAAATCTTCCAAATAATTATTATTTCATTACTAAAATTACGGATGCTAGTGGCAATGTTATTGGTGAAAATCATGATACTGGAAGACACCGGATTATTTCTGAAAGCACAGCAAAAGAAATGACAACAATGCTTTTAGGAGTTTTTGCTGGTGGTACGGGTACTTCCGCACAACCAGCCGGTTATCGTGTTGCTGGTAAGACGGGTTCAACTGAGGTGCCCAATTCATATGGCTTTGGTACCAAGGACCAGTGGATAGTTGGTTATACTCCTGATGTAGTTGTTGCCACTTGGGTTGGTTATGATCGCACTAATAAACAACATTTTATGCACGGTGTCTCAGAAACCGAAATTACCAGGTTATATAAAGCAGAAATGGAAGGAATTCTTCCTTATACTGCGCAAAATCAGTTTGCTGAACAGGCTCCTAAACAAATTATTCAGAACAATGGTTCTAATTCGGATTGGACTAATGGCTTGAATGAAAAAATACAAAAAGGCTTAGGATCTGCGGGAGAAAAAATAAATGAATGGTATAATGACTTGAAGGGGTTTTTTAACCGTTAATTAGGAGGATTTAATCATGGTAAATATTTATGACGCAACCAATCAGTTAGCTTCTGATTTACAAGAAATTGATGAATTTAAGACTTTACAAGTTGCGATTGATGGAGTTAAAAAAAACACAGAAAGTTCAACTCTATTTAAAAAAATGGATAAGATGCAAAATGCAATTATGAAAATTCAATCACAAGGACAGGAATTGTCACAAGAAATGCAGGAAGAATATAAGAACTTAAATGATCAAGTTCAAAAAGATCCACAAATTTTGAAACTGTTGGAGGCAGAACAGGGCCTTTACAAGATAGTAGAAGAAGTTCAAAGAGTGATTACTAAACCAATAAATGATTTATATAAGGGTCTTAGGAATTAGATAAAACAATGAAATTTATTCATCTTGCTGATGCACACTTAGATAGTCCTTTTTTGGGGCTATCTTTTTTGCCATTTAGGAGTTCTTCATTTATCCATGGTGCTCCTAACCAGTCATTAACAAAAGTCGTTGATTTGGCCCTACAAGAAAATGTTGATCTTGTGTTGATTGCAGGAGATACATTTGATAGTGCTCGGCCTAATCCCAGTAGTCAAATCTTTTTTGCACAACAAATTGCCCGACTAACCGATGCCAAGATTCAAGTTGTCATGATTTTTGGAAACCATGATCACATGAAAAAAGAAGACTTGTTAATTTCTGCAAGCCCCTATTTTAAATTATTAGGTGATGGCGAAACGGTTGAAACCGTCAGCTATCAAACAGCTAACGGTTTCGAATATGAGGTCACGGGTTTTTCTTATTTAAAAAATCACATCACTACCAATAAAATTAGTGAATTTCCAGCTAAAAGCAGACATTATACTTTTGGCTTAATGCACGCACAAGAAAAGTCAGGCCAAAGTAGTCAAAATGTATATGCTCCATTTAATTTAACCGAATTAAAAGAGTTAAACTATGATTATTTTGCTTTAGGTCACATTCATTTGCGGCAAGTTTTATCAACCACTCCTTGGATTGTTTATCCTGGCAATTTGCAAGGGCGCCATATCAATGAAACAGGCGAAAAAGGCTGTTATCTGGGCGAAATAAATGAGCAAACAAAAGAAACAAAAATTCAATTTATTCCTACTTGTCCTATTGTCTGGCAAAAAGTTGCTATCAAATTGCAAAAACCGCTGTTCCAAGCTGATTTGCAGACTTTAATTTGCGATAATCTCACTTCTTCGGTAACGACTTATTACTGCCTAAAAATTATTGGTGCCGAGTATTTGAGCGCAAAAGAACGTGAAATGATCCAGGAAAGTGATTTCTGGCACATGATCTCGCAGCAACTAGATTGTGAATCACAATTAGTGGATGTGCGGCTGGCCAGCAACAGTCACCTAGAAATTGCCGAAAATGATCAAGTTTATTTCAAGCAAGCTGAAAAAGAAGTTTTTGACCAGCAAGAGTTTCAGTCTTTCAGTAATGATTGGGCTAAAAAAGATGATTTTGCGGCTGAACTTGCTCAAAGTGCGCTTTTCGAAGAGCAAGTACAACAACTTGCTGAGGTCAAACTGAATAGTAAATTGAAAGGAATTAGCGATGAAATTAACGAAGATTAAGGTTGTCAATTTTGGCCAATTCTCTGATTTTACGTTTGAACTGCCGGAATCTAATCTCACGGTTTTTTTTGGTGCTAATGAAGCTGGTAAAAGTACGATTGTTGCTTTTATTAAACAAGTTCTATTTGGATTTCACCTAGCCAAGCATACTTCTGCTTTTTTTGAAGATTATAAGCCTTTAGCAAGGGTCAGCCCAATGGGTGGATCATTGTTTTTTACGGATGAGCAGGCTAATACATTTGAATTGGAACGCCTGTATGCACCGGGCAAGGGTTCTAAAGTTGGTACGCTAACTGTTAAGCGTAATGGACAGGTTGTTCCGGAAAATATTTTTTTTGATCAGTTAAAAAATATTGACGGTGAATTTTATTCGGACAGCTTTATCTTTAATCAAGACATGTTAGCCAAAGTTGGCACTATTGGACAGACAGATTTGCTTGAACGCATTTATTATTTAGGCGCTGCTAATAGTGACAAGCTGATTGATCTACGCGACGATTTTGCCAAAAAAGCAAGTACATTATTTAAAAAAGGTGGGACTAATCCGCCGCTTAATCAGTTGCTTAAGCAGTTAAAAGAGCAGAAAATCAAGGTTGATGAAGCAGAGGAAGAATTTTCCGACTACCAAGAATTGCAAAAGCAGTTCAGTGATCAGCAAGCACAATTAACTGAACAGGAAGCACTTTTAACCAAGCTGCAGGATAAACAAAAGCATGCTGAACAACTGCAAAGATTATTGCCGAGCTACCAAAAACTTACCAAGTTAAAGCAAGAAGTAAAAACTGTTTCCTTTGATGAACAACAATATCAAAAAGCGCAAAATTTGCTGATAGAAAAGCAAAATTTGCAAAAACAGACGGAAAATTTGCAAAAACGACTTGCCAAAGTTGCTGGTCAAGATAATTCGCTCCAAAATGGGCATGAATTGGTTCAAAAAAAGCCTGAAGTTTTGCAATGGCGCTCAGAATATCGCTCTTGTTTACAAAAGCAGAAGCAAATTGCCAGTGAAAAAGAACAGTTAGTTACTCTTAACCCAGCATTGGCAAAGGTAGTCGATTTTAGTCAAGATCAAATGGTTACATTGCAAACGGATTACCAAAACTTGTCTTTAAAAGATGACTCTTCAAGGCAAAACACTCAAACTGATGGAAGATATTGGCTGATTGGTTCTGGCTTAATCATCATTCTTGGGTTAATTCTGTTGGTAGTCAATTCACCGCTTTTTGGTGGAGCCGCGCTACTCGGTGGTATTGCCTGTGGAATGTGTGGTTTCACTAAACAAAAGCAGGCCAGGGAGGTCAAGGCCCAGCAGGAAGAGCAAAGAGATTTAGCTCAAAAACAGCGGGCCGCTTTTACTAGTAAGTATGAATTAGAACCGGACCTATTGGATCTACCGAATTTGCTTAACGCGTGGCGGCAATATCAATTACAAATTCAAAAAGAAAAAGCAGTTGAAAGCCAAGAAGAAGATTTACTTTTACAGTCTAGCAAACTTGCTGATAAGATTAGTCAACTTCTTCACCAAGAAGTCCAGCCAGACTTTGAGAGTATTCTTACCGCTTTAGACCAGTTAGAAGCACAGGAAAATCTTGCCCGTCAGAGTAGCGAAGAAAAAGCTAGTTTGCAAAGTACAATTGCTGATAATAATTCTCGTATTAAGGAGCTCGATTTAAAATTAAATGCACTTTTTGCTGCAGCTAATGTAACTGACATGGCTGGCTATACGGCGCTTAAATCAGCTAAATTAAAGCAGGAACAACTCCAGGCTGAAATTAATGTTTTAACGACAAATCTTAAGCCAGATATGGCTGAGTTAAAATTAATTCAGCAAGATACTGCTTTGCAATCCAAGCTTCAAGAATTATTACAGCAAATTGCCAATCAGCAAGAAAAGATACGCCAATTACAAGCGACAAAGGCTGAGTTGAGTGTTAAGATGACTAACCTAGCTAACTCAAACGCCGTCTTTTCAGCTAAGCAAGATTTAGCTAACCTAAAAACTAAGTTTCAGAATTTAAGTACTGAATATTTAGCAGATTTAGCCGTATCAAAATGGATTGCGCGGGCACTAGATTTAGCTTCAAATGAACGCTTTCCTAAAATGTTAGTACTGGCAAAAGAATATTTGCGACTATTAACAAATAATCGGTATAATAGTATTGAAATTGACAAGAAACTAACAGTTACTCGTTATGATGGCAAGAAGATCAAGGTACAGTATTTGTCTCGTGGTACTTCTGAACAACTGTACTTTGCATTAAAACTAGCATTTGTTCAGCAAATAAAAGATCAAATCAACTTACCAATTTTAATTGATGATTCTTTTGTCAATTTTGATGATCAACGAGTTGACCAGATTAAGCAACTATTGGATCAAGTAGCGCAAAACAATCAGGTGTTAATTTTTACAGCGCAATCCACTTTAGTTGAAAAATTGCATATTCAGCCACTAACTTTTAGGAAAGGAACCGAGAATGTATAAACGTTTGCTGGATTATAATGATGGTGAAGAATTGGAGGCAGTTGTATTAATTAAAAATTCACAACTGCGACATACGAAAAAGGGCAAGCTATATTTAGCAATGTCCTTTGGTGATTCGTCAGGTGAAATTCGTGGTAACTTTTGGGATGCCAATAATCAGGATGCTGCGACTTTTAGTGCTGGCACCATTGTTGAATTAGATGGCAAACGTGAGGAATATCAAGGACAACCACAAATCAAGATTTATAGTTTACGAGTTGTTGGTCCTGAAGAAGGCTATGATCTTAAGCAATTTATTAAGTCAGCACCTGAAAAAATTTCTGTCATGAAAGAGGAAATTAATCAGTATGTATTTGAAATCTTAAATCCGACATGGAATCGCATAGTTCGTTTTTTACTGAAAAAATGGGGTGAGCGTTTCTATGATTATCCCGCTGGAAAAAGCAATCATCATGCGGTTAGAGGCGGCTTAGCCTATCATACGCTGTCAATGCTGCGGGATGCCAAGGCAATTGCCGACAACTATCCGCAGGTTGACAGGTCGCTTTTATATGCTGGCTGTATTTTGCATGACATGGGTAAAGTTCTTGAATTAACTGGACCAGCTGCAACGCAATATACCACTGAAGGTAATTTGGTCGGGCATTTAGTATTAATAGATGAACAAATTATGCTGGCGGCTAAGGAACTTAATTTCGATTTAGAAGCCGAGGATATTTTGTTGTTACGGCACATGGTCTTATCGCACCATGGTAAATTTGAGTATGGCTCACCTAAATTACCAGCGTTATTGGAAGCCGAATTGTTACATCGCATAGATGATTTGGATGCTGCTGTTTATGCAATTACTAACGCTTTGCAAAATACGCGGCCGGGTAATTTTACTGATAATATTATGAGCCAAGGTGGCAGGAAATTTTATCGGCCAAAAAAAGATGAACCGTTAACTAAAGCTAGAAAATTAGAGTAAAAAAAAGAAGTTCATTTGAACTTCTTTTTTATTTGCGATTAAACTATGCTTATTTCTTTGCATCTGAAGTAGAAATGTATGAAGATAAGACATTCTTAAGATCGTTATCTTTAATATTAACATCGGCTTTTTTCAATACAGTCGATATTACGCTACGCATTGTTTCTTGATCTTGTGACATAGAACGGTAAATCTGATCATCAATTTCCTTCTTGTGTGAAGCAAATGTGCCTTTACCAGGGTGTTTAATCATTCTAATCACATGGTAACCAGATTGTGATTTAACTGGGCTACTGGTGGTTTCATCGGTCTTTAACTTGAATGCCGCATTCTTAAATGCTGGGTCTAAAGTTGAATCGGTTGAATCAAAGGCAGGTAATTTTCCTTCGTTCGATTTAGTACCAGTATCAAGTGAGTATTTTTTAACTAAGCTCTTGAAGCTCTTACCATCTTTTAATTGCTTAATGATATCTTCAGCTTGTGATTTCTTGGCAACTAAAATATGTTGAACGGTAACTTTTGGTTGATATGATTTCCAAGCCTTGTCTTCTTGACTCTTAGAAATCTTCTTAACGTCTTTTAAAGCTGCCTCACTAAGTAAGTTAGTCTTAAGGTTTTGCTTAAAGCCTGAAACAGTCATACCGTTTTGTTGCAATACAGCGTTAAATTGGGAACCATATTGCTTTTTGTAATTATCAAATTGCTTGTTAACTTCACTCTTGGAAACTTTATTACCATATTGTTGTTCCAAAACATGGTTAATAATCATGTTAGCAAGAGCGGTTTGACCAGCTTGCGATTTCTTCATTTCATCGTAGTAGTCTTTTTGGGTAATTTTACCACCCTTGTAGGAGGCAACTGTCTTGCCATCATTAGAACAAGCAGCAGTTGATAAAGCAATTCCGGCTACAGCGGCTACTGCAGCAATTTTCTTAAAATATTTTTTCATAAAGTAATTCTCCACATCCTTAATAAATTAAGTCACCGTCAATTAATATAACATAAACTGGCAGCTCTAGTTTTTAATTTTATCGTTTTCACTAAAAAAACAAACTTTCTTTATAATTTTTTAGCATTATTCCGATTTCTTTGGCAGATTTTGTGTAATATCTTCACTAATTTTTTGTGTCTGTTTCTGCAATTGGGCGATTATCCGCGAAATGCTCATTTGATAATATTGAATATCTTTTTCCAATTCAGTAAGATTCTTTTTAACAGGAGGTAACGAGGCATTTAGTTCTTGGCGAGCTTCTTGCAAGCTCCCAATTGCGTTCGTTAAATCGCTGATATCTTCCTTTGTACCCTGAAATTGATCTTGAATTGGTTGACCAAGACGTCGACCGTTTTTGTCTCTAAATAATGATAAAACCATGCCAAATCCGGCACCGACTGCTAGTCCAAGACTAAATTTCTTCATAATTTCTCCTTAAAACTGGGCCTTAATTTGTTCTGCAATTTTTTGGTAATCTGCTTCAGTATAGTTTGCTTCGTTGTTTCTGGTAACGATTTTTAGACCATCACCTTCGAAACGAGGAACAAAATGAATATGTGAATGCATTACCACCTGATTTGCGCTAGCGCCATTATTGGTGCTAATATTCATCCCTGTAATTTTAGGGTCATAATTTTTGATTGCATTAGCAATCGCAGGAATATATTTTAAGAATCTCTGCGCATCGTCAGCTGTGTAATCAAAAAAGTTAGCAATGTGCTTTTTTGGGACCATCAAAGTATGACCAGGGTTTACTTGCGACAAATCTAAGAATGCCTTGACATCATCATTTTCAAAAATAGTGTAGCTAGGAACTTCACCACGAATAATTTTACAGAATAAACAATCTTTATCTAATTCAGCCATCTTTAAACCTCTTAACTTTGAAATGTAGTTTCCATTAATATCATGCTATCATATTAAATGAAGAAATTCATTAAAAGAAAGATAGGAAATATGGTTCTCAAAATAGAGCATTTGACTGGTGGATATACTGGTATACCAGTCATTAAAGATATTAATTTAGAAATTCAGCCAGGTGAAGCATTAGGAATTATCGGCCTAAATGGTGCGGGCAAATCAACTACAATTAAGCACATTCTTGGTTTACTAAGACCACAAAAAGGCAAAATTGTATTAAATTCGGTTGAATTGATTAAACAGCCGACTGAATTTAAACGCCAAATTGCATACATTCCGGAAGTTCCGGTTTTGTACGAAGAATTAACTTTGAAAGAACATTTAGAACTCACCATGATGAGTTATCAATTAGATGAAAAGAAAGCTTGGAAGCGGGCCAATGAACTGCTAAAAATGTTTAGGCTTGATGATAAGCTAGATTGGATGCCAATCTATTTTTCAAAGGGAATGAAACAAAAAGTGATGATTGTGACTGCTTTTTTGGCAGATACTGATTTGCTGGTAATTGATGAGCCTTTTACTGGCCTTGATCCACTTGCTGTTGGCAACCTGATTGATTTAATTAAAAAAGCGGTGGCGCAGAAAAAAATGATACTGATGTCAACGCATATACTGGCAGACGCCGAACAAGCAATTTCTAACTATGCTGTCTTGAACAATGGCAAGATTGAGGTAATTGGAAGTTTAACAGACATTAGAAAGCATTATGGCTTGAATGAGTCCGATTCCTTTGACAAGATCTACCAAATCTTGAATGAGGAGCAAAGACATGCGTAAATTAGCTCAAAAAAGACTGCAATCCAATTTACAACAATCACTCAAATATCTGGTTTTAGTATTTAATGACTTTTTTATTTTGGCATTAATCTTTTTGTTCGGTGCCATAATGTTTTGGTATGCACAGGCAATGAAAACAATGCCAAGCCAGCGCTGGTTTTATCGTCCTTTGGTTGGGGCAATTTTATGGCTGCCACTATTGGTTGGAAAACTGGTTACGATGTTGAAACCAGCTGATTTACAGTTTTTACTGCCGCAAGATGAGCAGATAGATGACTATTTAAAGCCAATGTTTAATTATAGTTTGGTTGTACCTGGGATTATCCTCATTTTGCTGGCTGGAATTTTGTTTCCATTTGCGACTATTAAGGCAAAGATAGCACCGTTAGAATACATTCTGACTGTTTTTGGTGTTTTTATTGCTAAAATTTTACAGTTGAAAATAATGGAGCATAATCTGTTCTTTAATCGCAAAATATCCTTACTAGCTGTCAATCTAGTGCTATTATTAGCTTTTATTTTAGGTCTGACTTCGGTCAAAATTTTTTATGTCGTATTCTTTTTATTGGTAATTTGTGTCTGGCTACTGATTTTTAAACCGCGTCATGATGCACTTTTTGATTGGCAATATGCGGTTGAATTAGAGCAAAAACGCAAAAGCAGGGTTTACAGTGCTTTTAACATGTTTACCGATGTAAAAGAAAAAAGAGTGACAGTCAAGCGGCGTAAGTATTTGGACTTTTTATTGCCTAAATCACTTGCACGTGAAAATCCTAACCGTTTTTTGTATCGGAGATCACTTCTACGGAATCCAGAAAATATCAGCTTATTGGTGCGAATGACTGCTTTTGCCATTTTAGTCTCCTGGCTTGTGCAAAATTGGTTATGGGCGCTCGGACTGTCATGCTTAGTAATCTTCTTGACGGTTTACCAATTGCTGCCAATGGCCAATGAATTTGATAACAATATTATGTATCGGATATATCCAATACAGCGAAATAATCGTGGGAAAGACTTAGTAATCGTTTTGGCACTAGCTTTAGTTTTACAATGGTTAATTATTAGTCTGTTTTGGTTGCTATTGCTGCCAATTAATTTAAACTTATTAGAAGCATGCGCTGCCTTGCTCATCTTTAGCTTACTAATCGGACAAATTTATTTACCCGCAAAAATCAAGAAAAGGAAGATATAATTTAATGAGGTTACGAAATAAGCCTTGGGCTGTTAAATTGGTCGGTGAACACCCAGAAAGCGTCTTAGATCGACCGGATCCGGCAAGTAAAATCGACTGGTCAAAAAGATTTACAGATATTTCTAGGCCGCTTGAAATTGAAGTTGGCTCAGGTAAAGGGCGCTTTATTACAACACTGGCTGAACAACATCCTGAAAAGAACTTTGTTGCTGTGGAATTGCAAATCACGGCGGCAGGAATTATCTTACGAACAAAACTGGAAAAGAAGCTCGAAAACTTACAGATTCTTTGCGCTGATGCAGCTAATTTAGATTCATTTTTTAGCCCGCATAGCGCCGAAACGATTTACTTAAATTTCAGTGATCCATGGCCAAAGAGTCGTCATGAAAAGCGGCGCTTAACTTATAAGACTTTTTTGGCAAAATACCAAGCAATTCTGGCGCAACACGGCCATTTAGAATTTAAAACAGATAATGCTGGTCTTTATGCTTACTCTGTTTTGAGCATGAACAATTTTGGCATGCACTTTGACTTTGTCTCCGTTGATTTACATCATGAAAATGAAGAAATTGTGACGCGAAATATTGAAACTGAATATGAACATAAATTTGTAGCTAATGGTAATCCAATTTATGCCCTCCATGCAGACTTTGGAGTAAAATAGTTGAGAAGCGATTTGAATTGAGAGGTTTACAAATGGAACAAATAAAAAAATTTGATGATGCAAAATTAGCTGAAATTACCAAAACTGGTCGAGTAGTTCTTGAGTTTTCAGCTGATTGGTGCCCAGATTGCCGCTTTTTAGACCCATTAATGCCGGAAATTGAAAGTGATTTTGCTGATAGCAAATTTTATCAAATTGACCGTGATGGCGCAGTAGATGTCGCTAAAAAGTTAAATATTATGGGAATTCCTTCTTTTGTTGTCTACCAAGATGGTCAAGAAATTGGTAGACTAGTTAATAAGGATCGCAAAACCAAGGAAGAAGTCGAAGACTTTTTGCGGTCACTTGACTAAGTGAAAGAGGATTATTGTAAATGATTACTAGTATTAATAAACAAAGTTATCCTAATACCTTGATTGTGATTTTAGGTCAAGATCAAGGTAAAAGTGAATACGAAGAAAAAGAAGATATTACGCGTATTACTGACGAAAAAGGTAATGTCACAGGCTACAATTTCTTTAACGTTGACCAAGTAATTGATTATGACAAGTTACCAAATGGTGAGGTTAAACTTTCTGAAAAGGATTTAGCTGCTTTAAATCAAAAACTTGCCGATGCAGGTTTTGATGATAAGCTTGCTTATGGTAAGCCGACACTAGTTTACGGCTATGTGAAAACTTGTGAAAAACATCCTGATTCTGATCACCTGCATGTTACAATCATCGATGTTGGTAATGGTGAGGAGCATCAAATAGTTTGTGGTGCGCCAAATATTGCTCAAGGGCAAAAAGTAGTTGTGGCCCTTCCAGGGACATTAATGCCAAATGGTCAGATGATTTGGCCAGGTAAATTACGGTCAGTTGATTCATATGGCATGATTTGTTCTGCTCGTGAATTAGGCTTAGAACATGCACCACAAAAGCGTGGCATCATGGTTGTACCTGATGATTTCTCCGTTGGGGATGCATTTGACGCTGAGAAATGTGATGAATTGCTTGCCAGCGGCAAAATTAGTTTATAAAGTAAAAAGACTCCATCAATGTGGGGCCTTTTTTGCTTGAAAAAAGTTAGTGGTATTAATAGTTAAAAAAATTTCCAAGTTAACTGGCTTGTGCTAAAGCTAATTGGACCACTACCGTCTTGGTGGTAAAGTTGAAATTTAACAACGGATGTTTTACTTAGAGCTAAGTATAATTAATGTACCGCAATGGTACTAATTAACTATCGTTTGTGAACAATTATGAGCTTAAACTGTCGAAATTTTTCCGGCAGTTTTTCGGGAGTTTAAGCTCTTTTTATTGTAGTAATGGTAAAATAAGAAACGATGTTAAATAGAATTTTGGAGCTTAGAAAATGTTAGATAAAAATAAACAAATTTGGTTTATCGGAATTAAAGGTACCGGAATGGCTTCATTAGCCTTATTGCTTAAGGATTTAGGTTATGATGTAGCTGGTAGTGATATTGCAAAATATACTTTTACGCAGGTACCACTAGAGAAAGCTGGCATACCGGTAACACAATTTTCGCCAGATAACATTAAAGATTCAGGTCAAGTAATTGTTAAAGGTAATGCTTTTAAGAATGATAATGTCGAGGTTAAAGCTTGTGAAGATAAGCAGATTGCCTGGCAAAGTTATCCGGATACTGTTGAAGAAATCGTTCAAATGCATACAAGTATTGGTGTTTCCGGAACGCATGGGAAAACTTCTACAACTGGTATTCTTGCCCGTGTCATGGGTGAAGCTGCTCCAACCTCATATTTAATTGGTGATGGGGAAGGTAAGGGAGTGAAAGATTCGCGCTTTTTTGTTTATGAAGCTGATGAATATCGTAGACACTTCTTGGCGTATCATCCTGATTATCAAATTATGACCAACATTGATTTTGATCACCCGGATTATTTCAAAGACCAAGATGACTATACTTCAGCCTTTCAAACTGCTGCTAATCAGACTAAAAAGGCTTTGTTTGTTTGGGGAGGCAATGAGCGTTTGCAGGCGTTAGAAGCTAAGATCCCTAAATATACTTATGGTTTTGAGGACAATGATGACTTTCAGGCTGTTGATGTCAACAGAACGACTGCGGGGGCTGAATTTACTGTTATTACACATGGTAAGGAAATTGGTAGGTTCACCATTCATCTATTTGGTGACCATAATATTTTAAATGCTACCGCCGTTATTGCCGTCGCTTACACTGAAAAAGTTCCATTAGATGACATTAAAAAGGGGTTATTGTCATATACAGGGGCCAAAAGACGCTTTTCAGAAAAAGATTTTGGTGACATTAATGTGATTGATGATTATGCTCATCATCCTACTGAGATGCGAGCAACAATTCAAGCAGCACGTCAAAAGTTTCCTAACAAGCGATTAGTAGTTGTTTTTCAACCTCATACATTCACCCGGACAAAGAAATATGCAAAAGATTTTGAAGAAATTCTACGCGGGGTTGATAAGGCATACATTACGCCGATATATGCCTCCGCTCGTGAAGCAAGTGGAGATATTTCCAGTAATGATTTAGTTGCTAACATCCCTGGGTCCGAAGTTATTAATCTAGATAATATTGCTGACTTAGCTCAAAACCAAGATAGTGTTATTGTCTTTATGGGTGCAGGCGACATTCAGAAATATGAAGATGCTTTAGAAAAGCTGCTGTAATTGTATCTAAAATTTTGTTAATAGTTTAAGTAGAGTTTATGTTTAATTAACGTAAACTCTATTTTTCTTGTTTAATGTTGTCATAACAAAGTTGCTGGTTAGTGCCAAAGATATTCCAGGTTATGGGTTAAAAATTAAGACCAAATAGTAGGGCTAAACAGCCGCATACTAACGTTACTTTAACTAGCAAGCTTCACATAAATAAGCATAATAAAAATGCAATTAATAAAGCCAAATTAACAACGAGCTTTTTAGTAGCCACGAGCGAAAATAATCGGGTTATAAAGACTGCGGTAGATTTTTTTAAAGAAAGCGTTGAGAAATAAACTCAACGCTTTTTTGCATGTTTTAGCTTTTGATCTTCTTGTTGCTATTTAAGTCTTAGCAAGCGCTCTTATTTTTACTTTTTAGCATGTAAAAGGTTTAGTCATTTTTATGCAATATTTTGAAATAAAATAAAATAAATTGAAAATAGGTGGTTGTAAAATGAAAACTTATGGAATATAATGAAAATGTAAACGATAACAATTGAAATACAAGGAGAAAGCAATGATTACAATTAAAACGGCGACAAGATTAAATGCATATCTGCCACATTACAATAATGATATCAATCAGGTTTTTAAGGAATTAAAAAGGGTAGGAATCAATTATGTTGATATTAACTTTCCGCAGCAGACAATTGGTATTCCAGCAGCAAAAATGAAGCAAATGCTTCAGCAAAATGACTTGTGTCCCAATGGAATGGAAATGCGCTTTGAGGATCATTATCTTAATGGCGATCTAAGCAACTTGGATGATCGAATTTATCGAGATGCCATTGAGATGTGTAAAAAAGCCGCTGATTATTGTCATGCAATTGGTGGAACAATGATTAATATCTGGAGTGCTCACGACGGTTTTGATTACAGCTTTCAAATTGATTATTTAAAGGTATGGCAACGAATCGTCAAAGCATGTCAAGAAATTGCAGATTATGCTCCTGACATTAAATTTAGTATTGAATATAAACCATATGAGCCTCGTGCCTATGCCTTCGTTGACAGTATGGGAATTTTGGGCATGATGCTGAAAGATATTAACCGACCAAATTTTGGCGTTTTACTAGATTATTGTCATATGCTAATGAAACATGAAAATCCTGCCATGGGTGCTGCTTTATTTGCAAGTCAAAAAGAATTGTTTGGTGTTCACATTAATGACGGTTATGGCGTACATGATGATGGTCTAATGGTTGGAACTGTTACACCATTTAAAACCTTAGAATTTTTGTATTACATGAAAAAATATGATTTTGATGGGATGTATTACTTTGATACCGCTCCAGTAATTGAAAATCCTAGTCAGGAAACTGCGAAAAATATTGAAATGCTGAAGTATCTGTTGAACCTTTTAGACCGAATTGGAATGGATCATATCGAGACCATAATTCAAGAAAATGATGCAATTAAGGCACGCGAACTATTACTTGAATTTATGAAAAATTAACTAACAAAGCCTAGATTTATTTCAAGGAGGCATATGATGGATTATAAAAAAACGGCACAAGGTGTCTTAGATGCTGTTGGTGGGCCTGATAATATTTCTAATATGACGCATTGCGCAACAAGATTACGATTAAACTTAAAAAATGACCAAATTAATGATGACAAAGTCAAAGCGGTAGACGGTGTAATTAACGTTTCGCGGGGAGGCGGTCAATACCAAGTTTTGATTGGACTTGAAGTCCCTAAAGTTTTTAGTGAATTTGAAAAACTAGTAAATGGTAATAGCGCTCAAACAGTCAGTACCAATCTCAAGCCTGAGGGTTTTAAGGGATATGTTAATGCATTATTTACTGCAATAGCAGGTATTTTTGCGCCACTATTGCCAGCTTTAGCTGGATCAGGTATTCTATATGGCTTATTGCTTCTTTGCAGCGAACTGGGGTGGATTAGCCAAAAGAGCGGTACATTTGTTATTTTGACCGCTGCATCAAAAGCTGTTTTTTATTTTCTACCTATTCTCTTGGCGTTTTCGGCTGCACGAAGATTTAAAGTTAGTCCCTATATTGCAGCTTTAATTGCTGGCGCCCTTTTGTATCCAGACTTTATCCAATTAATGGGAAGTCACGGCAACGGGGCAATGACATCATTTCTAGGAATTCCTGTTGTATTAATGAATTACAATTCAACGGTTGTTCCAATTCTAATAGCAATTTGGGCGTATTCTTATCTATATAAATGGCTTGATAAACATGTAAGCAAGAACTTGGAATTAGTCGTTGTGCCATTAGTTTGTCTGCTTATTATGGTACCTTTAACGGTAATTGTTATTGGTCCTCTTGGTGTCTATGGCGGACAATTAGTTGCTAATATTGTTAATTGGTTAATTAAAAATGTTCCGCTATTAGCTGGTGTTGTTGTTGGCGGGGGCTGGAGTTTTCTCGTTTCACTGGGGATCCATTGGGCCGTCAATCCAATTATGATTAATAATATTGCAACTCAAGGGTTTGACTTTATTTGTCCACTAACGTTTGCGTGCAACTTTGGTGTAATTGGCACTGCTCTTGGTGTCTGGCTTAAGACGCGCAATAAAGAATTAAAGAGCTTTTCGCTGACTGGTGTAATCACTATTTGTTTGTCGGCAATTATTGAACCAACTTTGTTCGGACTCTTAGTAAAAAATCGTAGAATTTGGGCAGCTCAAATAATTGCTGGCGCTTTGGGCGGCGCATACCTAGGACTAACTAAGGTATATACAAATGCATTTGTTTTTGGGTCAGTAACCACTTTTCCCGCTTTCATTGCTAAAAACAGTAATAATTTTCTTAATGCAATGATTGGCTTAGCAATTTCCACTATTGTCGGAATTGCACTAGGTTTTATAGTTACAAGGCGTGATGAACATCTTGCCTAATGTGATTAAAAGCAAATGAAATAACATATTATAAGAGTATAATAAAGGGAGCATGAAAATTATAAAGAAGGGGAATTAACTTGCTTCCGATTGAAAGACAAAATCAAATTTTGCAAATTCTTGAAAACAAAGATATGAGTAAACTTGAGGAACTTCACGCGCAAATTCCAGGCGTTTCAATTTCAACATTGAGAAGAGACATTAAAGCCTTAGAAAATGAAGGAAAAATTGAATATCTTTTTGGTGGAGCTGTGAGGCTTTGCGATGGTGCTGGTGAGGTTGAGTTTGCCAAAAAAGAGCACAATCATCAAAAGGAAAAAAAGCTAATTGCTGAACTCGCAGCAAAAGAAGTTCACGATAATAATGCCATTTACATTGATTCTGGTACTACTTGTACACTGTTACTTGATAAGATAAAGAACAAGAAAGTAACAGTTTATACGACTAACACTCAGGTCTGTCATATAGGTGGCAATTTTAAGGCAGAAATTATTTTAATTGGCGGTAAATATAATGGGGTTACGTCTTCACTTACAGGTGCCTTAACTAATGATTTGCTTTCTAAGTTGCGGTTTGATAAATCTTTCTTTGGTATGAACGGTATTAGTCTTAATAGTGGTTACACTACCCCACAATTTGACGAGGCGATAAAAAAGCAGCTGATTGCAAAGCGTACTACACAATCCTTTATTCTTGCTGACAGTAGTAAATTTGGAATATCATCAAATGTTCAAGCCTTGGAATTGAAGGATGCCACTCTGATTTCTGATAGCAGTGATCCCGAAATTGCTAAACAAACTCAAATTATTTTCCCTAAAAGTAAAGGTCAGAAATAATTGTCATTTGTTTTTTATAGTTTAAGTCAAATTAGTTAATTAAAAGCGTTTTATTACTAAACGCTTTTAATTTTATGTGAGTTTTTTCTTTATTAATTTCGATTTTGTTATAAAATTAATACTAAAATCTAAAACAGGTAGAGGTATTATATGAAATTAAAGCAAAAAGCAGCAATTGGTTCAGTAGTCAGTATGTTTGCTCTTGCCTTGGTAGCTAATTTAAGTTTGGGTGCCCAGCCAAGCCAATCGAGGCAACCGAAGAAACTAATGAAATAACACTAGCACATAACGCCTATGTTTATAATAAACACGGTAAGCGTTTAAGCAAGTTTCAAAGAAGCAAGCAAAAGGCGCATTTAAAAAGGGGCTTAAGTGTAGCTTTCGTCGGTAAAATCGAACCGATTGAGCATAGTGACAAACAATTTTATCTTTTAAATGATGATAATTATCATCAATCATGGTTGCCTTACCATAAAATTGGTGGAGAATACTTTTACAGCTTGGGTTCAGGCGGCTTTGTTAAGGCAGTAAATGTTGGTCAAGTTAACAATAAACCACTTTATACTCATGAGGCAAAGGTCAAAATCGCTAAAAAGGTAAAACCTTATACAGCAGGAATTGGTAAAGATAAGACGGTTATCAAGCCCGGAAAAACTTATCGAGTAGACAGTATTACTGCATTAACGACCGATTCTAAGCCTGTAGTTAATTACCGAATTAGCGGAACGATCGAAGCTTTTATTCCTAAGAAAGATTTAGCTGTAACCCCCCGGCAGAATTTGAAACTGTATACGCAAGCTACATATGTCGGCTTTTTAAAAACAGCTGGGACTTATGATATCACCGCAACAGCACTTCCGACTGAAAGTGCAAATTCGACTTTTAACACTGGTGACATGTATCCAGTTGAAAAACTTACTTATTTATGGGATTCTAGTGAAAAGAAGGCTGAATTATTTTACCTGTTAAAAGATTCATGGGCTAAACCACGTTTTTATTCGCTAGCAAATTATCAGCCAGCAGCTACGCCAAGTTTAACTTATGTTAAGGTTGAGGGAACAAATTACATTTCAGGCCCATACTTGAAACCAAATAACACTCCTGAACAAGCGCAAGCGGATGCTAAAATTGCTACTAAAGAAGATAAACAAAAATTACAGACTTTAGTTGATCAAGAATTGATTACACCATACCAAAAAGACAATAATTTTACCCTTTGTGGTTTTAGATTTGGTTATGCGTTGCAATTAGCACAAAATACCTTAAAATCTGAAAAGGCCACAATTGCCGAGGTAAAAGAAGCGACTGCAATTTTGCAAAAAGCTCATAGTAACGTGTTGAATTGCACACCAAAACAAGAAAAAGGCGATCAGTTGTTAGGAACCAGTACGCCATATTTGTTAGAGCGTCAGAATTTTATTCAATAAATAGCGAGTTAGAGCATTGAAATTAAGTTTTCAATGCTTTTTATTAGCTAAAAAAGTAGGTTCTTAATTTAAAATTTGACTTCTGAATTGAAGTTAATTGGCTAAAATGTATAGCAAATCTGAATAAAAACAGTATTATGCCAGAATGCCGTAAAAACTGGTAAAATGGTAGTTGAACTAAAGACCAGTGATAATTGTGAGGAGATCTAATGGCTAATCAAAAATTACTTTTAATTGATGGTAATTCTGTTGCCTTTCGTGCGTTTTATGCACTTTATCGTCAACTTGAAAATTTCAGAAACCCTGAAGGATTGCATACAAATGCCATTTATACTTTTAAGAATATGCTTGATGTTGTTTTAAACAATGTTCAGCCAGATCATGTTTTAGTTGCTTTTGATGCGGGTAAAACTACTTTTAGAAATAAGATGTATGCTGATTACAAGGGTGGCAGACAAAAAACCCCAGGTGAACTTTCGGAGCAGCTACCATATGTGCAAGAACTATTGCACGATTTAGGCATCTCGACTTATGAATTAGAAAACTATGAAGCCGATGATATTATCGGAACCTTTGCAAAAATTGGTGAAAAAAATGGTTTTGATGTAACCATCGTAACTGGGGATAAGGATTTAACGCAGCTTGCTTCTGAGCACACCACGGTGATGGTAACCAAGTCAGGTGTGATGAACCTTGAGTCCTATACGCCTGAACATATGAAGGAAGTTAATGGTGTTACCCCAACTGAATTTATTGATATGAAGGCCTTGATGGGGGATAACTCGGACAATTATCCGGGTGTCACCAAAGTAGGACCAAAGAAAGCATCGCAGTTAATTCAAGAATATGGTTCAGTTGAAAACTTATATGATCATATTGATGACATGAAAGCATCAAAGCTAAAAGAAAATTTGCTTAATGATAAGGATAAAGCCCTGTTAGGTAAAAAATTGGCTACGATCAACTGTGATACGCCAGTAACCATTGGAATTGATGATATTAAAAGAAGGCCGGTTGATTACCAAAAGTTGCGGCGTTTTTACGAGAAAATGAATTTCCGCAAGTTTTTGAGTGAATTAGCGCCTGATGGTGATTCTGGTAAAAATGAGACATCCCAAGATTCGCATGTCAAAATGGAATACACCGAGTTAACCAAGGACAATTTGGCTAAAATTACGGTTAATGAAGGCGATGAGGTCATTTTTTACTTAGGGATGCTGGGACCAAATTATCATTTGGCTGAGTTCGTCGGTTTTGCCTTTAAGATTAGCAAACAGATTTTTCTAAGTCGCGACGTAACGCTATTACAGGATGCCAAGCTAAAACAGATTTTAGAAGATAAGAAAATTAGCAAAGATGTCTTTGACCTTAAGCGGACAACTGTGGGACTAAATCGTTTAGGAATCCACGCGCATGGGATTGAATATGATATGCTGCTAGCTTCGTATTTGATTAATAATGAAAATAATTCGGACGATATGGCCGAAGTTTGCCGGATGTATGGGAATGACACTGTCAGAAGTGATCTTGACGTTTATGGCAAAGGTAAAAGTGAAAAGATTCCTACTGATGACGATGTGCTGTATAATCATTTAGCCACCAAAGTCGAAGCAATTGAAACCTTGAAAGAAACGCTGCTTGCCAGACTAAAAGAGCATGAACAAGATGATTTGTTTGCAAGTATCGAAATTCCAGTGGCACGCGTTTTAGCGATTATGGAAATAAATGGAATCAAGGTTCAGGCTGATACTTTAACTGAGCTGCAAGATGAATTTGCTGTAGAACTTAAAAAGATGGAAAAGCAGATTTATGATGAGGCTGGTGAAGAATTTAATATTAATTCGCCGAAACAACTTGGTCATATTCTGTTTGAAAAAATGGGGCTCAAGCCAATTAAAAAGACTAAAACCGGTTATTCAACATCAGTTGATGTCTTGAACCAGTTAAAAGATGAAAATCCAATTATCGGGCAAATCCTTTCTTACCGACAAATTGCTAAAATTCAGTCGACTTATGTTAATGGCCTGCTAGATGTTATTCAAAAAGATGGCCGAGTTCATACACGGTATTTGCAAACTCTAACGGCAACTGGACGCCTATCTTCGGTTGATCCTAATTTACAAAACATTCCGACGAGAACAGAAGAAGGTAAGCAAATTCGAAAGGCTTTTGTTCCTAGTGAACCTGATGGTTATATCTTTTCTTGTGATTACTCACAAATTGAATTGCGTGTTTTGGCTCAAGTTTCTGGTGATGAACAAATGCAAGAAGCATTCAGAACCGGCTACGATATTCACGCTCATACCGCAATGAAAATATTCCACTTGAAATCAACCGATGATGTTACGCCATTAATGCGGCGTCGAGCAAAGGCAGTCAATTTTGGTATTGTCTACGGCATTTCGGATTATGGCTTATCGAAAAATCTGAATATTAGTAGAAAACAAGCCAAAGAATTTATCGATAATTATTTTGAGCAATACCCGCAAATTAGAGAATATATGGATAAGGCCGTTAAATTTGCTCGCGAAAAAGGTTACGCAGAAACAATTATGCATAGAAGACGGTACTTGCCTGATATTCATGCAAAGAATTATAATGTGCGGTCTTTTGCGGAAAGAACTGCAATTAACTCACCAATTCAGGGTTCCGCTGCTGATATTATTAAAATTGCGATGATCAATATGCAGAAGAAATTGAATGATTTACACCTTAAGACTAAAATGGTGGTTCAGGTTCATGATGAGTTGATTTTTGATGTGCCAAAAGATGAGATAGAAACAATTAAAAAGATTGTCCCAGAGGTAATGCAGTCTGCCGTTACTCTTGATATTCCGCTTGTTGCTGATTCAGGGTACGGTCATAATTGGTTTGATGCAAAATAAGGAGTAATAATAAATGCCAGAAATGCCGGAAGTAGAAACGGTTCGCCGTACTCTTCTCCCCTTAATTAAAGGAAAAACGATTAAAGAAATCACGCTGTGGTATCCCAAAATTATTGCTAGTGATCCAACAGAATTCGTTCAAAAGCTTACGGGTCAAGAAGTAGTGGCAATTGACCGGTATGCAAAGTATTTATTGATTCGGCTGACGAATGATTTAACTGTAGTTTCTCATTTACGCATGGAAGGAAAGTATCGTCTAGTTGACGTGGCTGCACCGAAAGATAAACATGATCACGTACAGTTTGCTTTTACTGATAATACAGCCTTGCGTTATAATGATGTCCGCAAATTTGGCCGAATGCAATTAGTTAAAACTGGAACAGAAAAAAGAACAACAGGAATTAGTAAACTGGGCTTTGAACCTAATTCTCATAAATTCACGGTTGCTTATTTTGCAAATTGTCTTAAGCATAAAAAGAAAAATATTAAAAATACGCTTCTTGATCAATCTGTAGTTGCCGGTTTAGGCAATATTTATGTCGATGAAGTTTTATGGCTAACTAGAATTCATCCGTTAAGTATGGCCAATAAGATTCCACCTTCCAGAGTGAAACAATTGCATGACAATATTAATTCTTTGATCAAATTAGCTATTGCTGAGCGTGGGACAACCGTGCACACTTACCTGGATGCTAATGGTGAAACTGGCGGCTTTCAGAAAATGTTGCGGGTATACGGGCATAAAGGTGAACCATGTGCAAGATGTGGAACCCCTCTTGAAAAAATCAAGGTAAATGGTCGTGGAACAACATATTGTCCTAAATGTCAGGTGAATTATCAATGACCATTGTCTTAGGTCTTACTGGGGGAATAGCTAGCGGTAAAAGTACAGCTGATAGCTTTTTTATAAAAAAGCATATTCCAGTAATTGATAGTGATTTAATTGCTCACCATATTTTAGATATAGGTGAAAAGGGCTACAATTTAGTAATTAATTATTTTGGCGATCAGTATTTAGCAGCAAATAAAGCAATTGATCGCGCAAAGTTAGGTAAATTAGTTTTTAATTCACCTAAAGACTTAGCTAAATTAAATGAAATTACCCACCCGTTGATTTTTCAAGAAATCGAGACTAAAATTAGCCAACATAAACAGGAAAATGAGCCACTTATCATAGTAGATGCACCGTTATTATTTGAGTCAGGTGGTTTAAGCTATTGTGACCGCAGTTTGCTGATTGCTGTACCTGAAAAAATGCAAGTAAAACGCTTGATGGCGCGCAATCACATAACTGAAGCTGAAGCATTAAAGCGAATTAATAGTCAGATGCCTTTGGCGCAAAAGCAAAAATTAGCTGATTATGTTGTTACAAATACTGGTACAATAAAAGAACTAGAAGACAAATTAAACGAGCTGCTACTTAAATTAATAAAGGAGGACCAGTATGGAATGTCCTAATTGTCGGCAAAATGCCTCGCGCGTGATTGATTCTCGACCGAGTGATGAAAATCGTGCTATTAGAAGACGGCGTGAATGCGAAAACTGTGGTTTTCGGTTTACTACTTTTGAGCGAATTGAAACAACACCATTATTGGTAATCAAAAATGACAATACCCGGGAACCTTTTAACCGGAAAAAGATTTTGCATGGTGTCATGGCAGCTGGTCAAAAGCGTCCAATTACAAGCTCGCAGTTCGAGCAATTGGTTGATCACGTTGAAAATAAGGTTAGACAGCAGGGAGTAAGTGAGATTTCTTCGAAGAAAATCGGTCAACTAGTGATGGATGAATTGGCTGAACTAGATGATGTTGCTTACATTCGCTTTGCTTCCATTTACCGTGAATTTAAAGATATGTCTAGTTTCATGAAAACAATGGAGGATATGATTGCTAAGCGAGAGAAGGGGAACTAGAAATGTTTGAGACCCCTAATCCCAAACAACCATTTTTTATTGCTAACCGAGTTGATATTTTCCCAGAAGATGTGCGAGTTCTGGTTAAACTTTATCAGCCGCTGATTGGTTCACTAGCATTTTCCTTATATTTTAGTTTAAATGCGGATTTTAATGCGCATGCAATGCTATCGGACTCAACGGGTATTTATGCTCTGCAAGAACAGCTTGACTGTGATGTTAAGCACTTATTTTCTGCTTTACATAAACTCGAGGGCGTTGGCCTAGTTCAGACGCGTTTACTTAATAATGAAATCATGGGACAAGTACTGATTTTTCGCTTAACCTGCATCCCTAGCAGCAGTGAATTTTTTTCAACGCCTCTTTTAGCAAGCTTACTTAAAGAAAAAGTTGGTATTTCTGCCTTTCAAAAATTAAGTAAAGATTTTGCTCGTGAAAGTAAGTCTAAGCAGAACCAAGTTAATGGTATGCAGAATGCTGATGATATCTCTGCTTCGTTTATGGAAGTTTTTCGTTTGCCTGAGCAAGAAGCAATTGAGCCTTCAGTTGATGTCAAATATGCCGCAAAAGAAAATAAAACAGACAATAATATCAAAGCTACTATTAATGAGCATGATACGGTTGACTGGAATTTCATGAAACAGCAATTTGAAATTTACCAGATTCCAAGAACGGAGATTGACCGTAATCGGGAAGCAATCCGCTCTGTAATGCGCACTTACGGGTTAACAGAACAAGAATTTGTCGATGAGGCCCTGACAAGTATTCACGGTGATTATCACTTGGATATAGTGCAAATTAAACAAGCGATTGCTAGTGGCATTCACGGCTCTCATACTAGGGCTCGAATTAAGCAAGAGACTAAGAAATATAATGATGATCAACCGATAAATGCTAAATTGAGTAAAAATGAGCAGCAAGTATTGCAGCTAGCTAAAAGTAAATCACCAGCTCAATTTTTGTACCGGTTGAAGACTGATCGGCATGATTATGTTGATGCCAGTGAATATAAAGTACTTGATAGTTTATATAATGAAAAGGGAATCCCAGCTGATTTGCTTAATATCTTAACTTATGCCTGCTTAAAAAGTGCACCGAATATTTCATACCGCTTGGCTAATCGGATTTTACATGATTGGCTTCAACATGGTGTTAAAGATGGGGCCCAAGCAATTGAATATATGCAAAAAAGGGAGCAAAATAAGGTTAAGTACCCCCGTTATGTGCAAAATAAACGCGTTGAAAAAGGTACCGATTGGAGTAAGAAAAAATCTAGTGTTAAGTCTGATGTTTCTTCAGCTGACTTAAAAGACTTTTTCAAAAAATTTGAAGATCAAAATGGCATGAAGTAGGTGAAAAAATGAAGTCAATCAATAATTTTTTAGACAAGAAAAAAGCCGACCATCTTGATGTAGCTAAGATTCGGGCCGAGATTCTATCCGAGCCAAAAATTAAACAGTTTATTAGTGAAAATCAAGATAAAATAACCTCTGAAATGATTGATAAAAGCATGTCTGCTTTATTCGAATTTTACCTAGATCAGCAGAATAAAAAAGATCCGGTGACCAAGGGTTATCGGCCTAAATTAATCTTGAATACAAATGCAATTGATATCATTTATGCTCCTGAAAATAGCAAGTTGGAACATGATCGTGAACTTGCAGCTAAAAAGCACTTGCGTCTAATTAATTTGCCTAGCAGCTTGCATGATGTTCGTTTAAGTCAGGTGGAAATAACACCGCAGCGTCAGCAAGCAATGGCTGAGATCGGGCAATTTTTGGCGGCTTATTCGCAGAATGCGTATCAAAAAGGCCTGTATTTATCAGGTAACTTTGGTGTCGGTAAAACATTTATCCTGGCTGGTTTAGCTAATTCTTTAGCGATGATGAACAAGTACGTCATCTTTATCCATGTACCTAATTTTATTGCCAGCTTATCCAGTCACTTTAATGATAATAGTCTAATGACTGAAATTAACCGGATTGCAAACTGTGATGTACTAATTATGGATGATATTGGCGCTGAAAATTTGAGCCAGTGGTCACGCGATGAAGTTTTGGCTGTTATTTTGCAATCAAGAATGGATAATCAACTACCGACATTTTTCTCTTCCAACTTTTCAATGGATGATTTGGAAGAGCACTTTAAGGAAACCAAAAATGCTATTGATCCAATTAAGGCTGCCAGATTGATGGAACGTGTACGTACTTTGGCTAAAGAAGTCATTGTTTCTGGACCAAACAGGCGCCGTTAAGAACATTGTAAAATGCTTATTTGCAAATTAAGCATTAAAAGTAAAAAAATAACCGACTAGTTCAATGTTAGTTGAGCTGGTCGGTTATTTTGTTTTAAAGGCTTTATACTAAATCCTGTTGATAGATTATCTTAGTTTAGTTTCTATGGTATTCTATTGGCAGGATTTTTTTGCACACAAAAAAGAGGCCCTAAGTCCTCTGTCCATATAATCCTTTGAAACCACTCTTCAGATCTATTTAGGAGTTTTCTTATGACCTCTCTATCTAATTGTATTAAACTTTTGCTCAATATTAAAGACCCTAATCTTGAATTTCTTGCTTTTAAGTCTGAAACGATTGATTCAGTAGTAACTACTGTCGCCTGCTGCAACCTTAAACTGCCGACTTGTCCTGATTGTCATTCGGCTCATATCTGGCGTAATGGCTACGCTCCGGTCAAAGTCAGATACTTGAGCAGCGATGCCAGTCGGCCACTTATACTTAAATTAGCCAAGCAGCATATCTGTCGCGACTGCGGACAAAGCGACATGGCCAAAACCAGCCTTGTTGATAAGTAATTACCAACCACGTTAAACGCAAGATTCTGTCTAGCTTGCGTGACGACTGGACCATGACCTCCATTACCGCTTTTACTAATGTTTCCGTTAATACCATCCAACGAGTTCTTGAGCAATACAGCAGTCCTTTTCATGACGACGATAACTGGCTGCCCGAGCATCTAGCCTTCGATGAATTCTGCGGTGTTGGACGTAAGTTGCACTTTATTGCCCTAGATGCAAGCACTCACCAAATAGTTAAGATTCTGCCAACACGCTATAAACAAACCATCATGACCTACTTCAAACATTATCCGGAACTTGTCCGCCGCCAGGTTAAAACGGTCTCCATGGACCTTAACTACTTTTATGCCGCTATGGTCAAGGAGCTTTTTCCTAACGCGCAAGTGGTCCTAGATCGTTTTCACATTGTTCAGATGCTCAACCGTTCCTTTAATGCCTGCCGGATTCAGGTGATGAAACAGTATCCCAAGTCCAGCCGCAGCTACCGCTTACTTAAATATTCTTGGAAGCTCTACCTTAAGCCTTTTGACCAGTTAGAAAGAAAGCATCCCGGCTACAATTGGCACCTCAAGGATCGGTTGACGCAAGCCCAGGTTGTAGCAGACGGGTTAGCGCTTGACCCAATCCTGGAGAATACTTACAACTTCATGCAGGATCTGCGCCAGGCTCTTAAAGAAAAAGATGTTAAGCAAATAAGGACCTGTCTCAAGCGTTCAGATAAATTGGGCTGGCAAATGGAAATCACGCGTAAAACTTTCAAACGCTGCTTGCCTGATCTGCTTAATGCAGCTACGTACAGTCAGTCCAACGGTTGTCTGGAAGGAACCAACCGCAAAATTAAGCAGATTGAACACACAGCCTATGGCTATCGCAATTTTAATCATTTAGTTGCTCGGATTATACTAGAAGAGCCCAAAACTAAGATTAAGAAAAGAGCATCAAGCTACTTAGTAGCCTGATACTCTTTCAAAACATTATAAAACTCTATCAACAGGATTTGACAAAGAGCCCTTTTAAAAATGGTAGTTGCTAAGTGAAAAGTTGTTTAAAAATCATTCCTAATATCAAACTGGTATATAGATTTTCATCTTAATTTGTTTGCTAACTTAGTTGCACGACTCTAATAAAATGACTATAATATAATAAAATAATAAATAAATTATTAAAATAAGATAAACTTTGTGGTTATCAAAAATCTTTTAGCAGAATTAAATATGAGGCATCAACGATTTGTCATCAATATTGTTAACTTACTTGCCGGACAAAGTGAGGTATCCGAAATGAAGCTTGCCCAAATAAAAGATAATTTTTTATGGCTAAAAAATTTGACTAAAACCCAGAAAAAATCAATGACTGTTAACTCTTTTTTGTCAGTCGCTTTTGGCATTATTCAGCAGTTTTTAACTACTGCTTTTCCTTCAATTGTTATGGCCTTGCTTTTACAAAAGGACTCAGTTACTGCTGGACTAATTATAATAATTATACTTAGTGTTATCACTGGAATGATTAACTGGGCCCAAGGCTTATTAAAAACGAAAAATTTCTGGGATGGCGTTAATACCCGGATGAATCTGGTCGCTGAAGAGGGACGGGGCTTTATTCATTTGCCCTACTTTAAAGTGATTAACGCTGAAACAGGCCGTGCGCGTCAAGAAAGCGCAGCTTATGGCTATGACAATGATGACAGTGGGGTTGGCATGTTTACGCCTAGTTTAAACGGTTTTTTGGAAAATGCGCTATCATTGATTTTAGTGTGTATTTTGACATTTTTGATTGCGTGGTGGTGCCCTCTTTTGGTACTGATAACAGTCTGCCTATCTCTAGAAATAATTCCTCACTATACTGAAAAGAGAAAAAAGTTGCAAGCCAACTTATCACAGACGTATTTGGAAGCAAATTATATCTATCGAAAATCATTTGACATAGCTGCTGGCCAGGAAATTAGAATTTACCAGATGTCAAATTTGTTAAAAAAAAAAGTTGAAAATTATCGAGAGAAAGTAGCGAATCTGAAGAAAAAAATTGCGCGAAATAATTTTAACTTGAAGATAATACTGCTTTTATTAAACTTTGTTTGCAGTGTACCGATCTATATTCTTTTAATAGCTAAAACTCTTAATGGAAAAATTAACCTTGTTTTATTTTCTTTTTTGTTTTCCTTTTTGGGAATGCTTAACGATTTCATTAAGCAAACAAGTGATAGTCTGTCACTACTTTTGAATGCGGACAGCGATATTACTAAAAGCCGCACCTATCTTGATCCGATATTGACAAATTTGTCAAATACTCCTGTTAAAAAGCAGCCAAATATTAAGATGAATGGGAAAAACTTTTCTTTGGAACTGAAAAATGTAGCAGTCAGATACCCCAATTCGAATGACTATGTTTTAAAGAACATTAATCTCAAAATAAAAGCCGGCACTCACTTGGCTTTAGTTGGACTTAATGGTGCGGGAAAAACCACGCTGACTTTGGTAATTCTTGGTTTAATCAAACCGGTCAGCGGTCAGATATTATTAAATGGTCACGATATATCTGAGCTTGATTTAACAGATTATCAAAAGTTGGTTACACCAGCTTTTCAAGAAAATATTTTGCTTGCGGCCACCCTTGAAAACAATATTACGATCAAGCAAAATAACAAACCTAAATTGTTAGAAAAAACAATTGTTAGAGCGGATTTACCGAAAGTAATTGCCAAATTTCCCCAAGGCTTGCAAACTGAATTGACGCGTTATCTAGACGATGAAGGAATCACGCCATCTGGAGGAGAAACTCAGAAAATCATTTTGGCGCGGGCGCTTTATCGCAATACCATACTGACTATCCTTGATGAGCCAACAGCTGCATTGGATGCCTTGGCGGAAAGCAAGCTTTACCAGAAAATACACGAGCTTTTTAAGAATAAAGCGAGCATTTTTGTTTCGCACCGTCTTGCTTCTACTAAGTTTGCCACCCAAATTATTTTGATGAATAAAGGAAAAATCATCGCTCGGGGTACTCATGATGAATTAATGTCTGCTTCTCCCGATTACCGTGAACTGTTTAATTTACAGAAAAAGTATTACCAAAAGGAGGTTAAAAATGAAAAGAAATAACCACACCTTTGAAATACTGCGTACAGTTAATCAATTATATCCACATATTATTCTTTACCAAGTTGTGACAGCCCTATTAAATGTTTTAAATCAAATACTGGTAATTAGTTTTTTAGGTATCATTATTAACTTATTAAGTAAAACCCGAGCAAATACATTAAATAAATTATTTTTATTCACAATAATTTTTTTACTGTTACTATTTATAATAAAAATTCTTCAAGCTTTGATAGAACAGCAAGCTGAAAAAGGTAGGCAAATGTTAAACGTAAATGCCTATGCTGATATGACGGAAAAATTAACGGAGGTTAGTTACAGTACTTTTATCAGTGCCAAATTTCGCAAGTTATATAGCGCGACCAAAAACGGTCTGGATTTCACTGGTGGTTTTGAAATATTTGTTTCAAGACTAGTAAATAGCGTGGCTCAGTTAGTTCTGACCCTAGTTATTGCTGGTGGCTTATTAGTCAATGCTTTAATCATTGTTCCTAACTACTCTATTTATTTTGTCTCCAATTTTGTCATTTGCGTTTTAATCATAATTCCAATAATGGCTGCTATTTTTTGTTCCAAACAGAGCAATAAAGTAATGCTTAAGTTCTTTGATTTTAATATTCAATTCAATCGTGCACTCGACTATTTTTCCAACATTCTGTTTGGAAATGTTAATTACGCCAAGCTGTTGCGGATATATGATCCAGATGATTTAGTCGCAAAACAAGCTGCTGCTGACATCAATCAGCAAGTGAATGAAGATACGAAATATCAATTAAAGGCCGATGGCATTGGCAATTTAAGTGATATTATTACCAGTATAGTAATCGGTTTAATGTACTGCATCTTGTCAGTTCGCGTTTTAAGGGGCAAGCTGTTGTTGGGCACGATGATTGCTTGTGTCGGTTATTTGGAGGTAATCATCAATAATCTGAGCAGCATGTTATATGCCTGGAATAGCCGCAATGCTTCACTGGCAACTGTTCAGCAGTACATTACTTTGATGCAAACAGAAGATGAGACTGGTTTAAACAGTGAAAAAACAGATAAGATTGAAAAATTAACGTTTGAATTTAAACACGTTTATTTTAAATATCCTGAAGACCAAGAAGACATTTTAAAAGACCTTAATTTCAAAATTACTATGGGTGAAAAAATTGCGATTGTTGGTCCTAACGGCAGTGGCAAGACGACAATGATCAAGCTGCTTTTACGCCTTTATGAGCCCAGCAAGGGGCAAATTTTATTAAATGGGCAAGACATTAGGCAGCTAGATCTGACTGGTTATCAGCGGATTTTTGGTACGGTCTTTCAAGACTTCACGCTTTTTGCATGGTCAATCAAGGATAATATTTTAATGGGTGCGCCTTTTGATCAAGCGAAAATGAGGCGAATACTTAGTCAAGTTGAACTGTTTCACCGAATTAACCAACTTCCGCAAGGACTTGAAACGAATATTTCGCAGGAATTGGATGAAGACGGGGTGGAGTTTTCCGGCGGCGAGCGCCAGAAAATTGCCATTGCTCGGGCGCTGTATCGTGATTCGCCAGCGGTGGTTTTAGATGAACCGACTGCCGCACTTGACCCGGTTGCTGAAGCCAATATTTTTAGCAAGTTTAACGAACTAACGGCTGGTAAAACGGCAATCTTTATATCACACCGAATGAGTTCGACACAGTTTAGTGATTGTATTTTAGTTTTAAAAGACGGAAAAATTATTGAACGTGGCACGCATGATGAGTTGATGAGTCAGAAAGGCCTATATCAGCAGTTGTATTATGAACAAGCAAAATATTTTCAAGCTGACTGATTCAAGTTCCATAACCTTTTTCCCAGAATTTTTTAAAAATTTCTTGCATTTACAAGTTAAGCATGTATAATAAAATGCAATGAATGAACATGATAGGACTCAATTCAGAGAGTGGAACAGTATTCTGAAAGTTGCACAAATGAGTTTTACCCCAATCATTCAAACTTAAAAAGTAATTAAAATGGGTGAATTCCACTATCAATTCATATTAAGAGGGTTAGTCTGACTAACTGAATTTTGGGTGGAACCACGTTAAATGCGTCCCAGTGCAATTAAGTGCACTGGGACTTTTTTTGTTTTTAATTTTGGAGGTATATATGGGTTTTTCAATTACTTTGCCAGATGGATCAAAGCGTGAATTTGACCAGGCAATTACAATCGGTGAATTGGCACACGGCATTTCAACTTCACTTGGTAAGGCGGCATTAGCCGGGAAAGTTGATGGCAGGCTGCAACCGGTTGACTTTGAACTTAACCAAGATGCCCAAGTGGCAATTATTACTGATAAAGATGAAGAAGGTTTAGGTGTTTTGCGTGCAACAGTAGCATTTGTATTTGAAGCTGTTGCTAAAAAGGCATATCCTGAACTTCATTTTGGGGAACATGCAGCTGATGATGATGGCTTTTTCGTTGATACTGACAAGGAAAACCAAATTAAAATCAGTGAACTGCCGCAACTAGAAAATGCTGTCAAAAAGGCGGTTAAAGCTGGTGAAAAAATTGAATCAGTAATTTTACCAAAAGCAGAATTAGCTGATAGATATCAGGATGATCCGTTTAAATTAGAATTATTAAAAGAAGAAAATGAAGAAGTCCACGCATACAAGCTAGGTGACTTTGTGGATTTTGGTTTTGAAGCACTTTTGCCAAATACAGGTAAAATTAAGCAGTTTAAGTTACTATCTGTTGCCGGCGCATACTGGCAAGGTCAATCTTCTAACCCAATGCTTCAACGAATCTCCGGAACTGCCTTCTTTAAAAAAGCAGATCTTGACGCTGACATTAAGCGCCGTGAAGAGATCAAAGAGCGTGATCACCGAACAATTGGCCGTGATTTAGACTTATTCTTTGTTGATCCTAAGGTTGGTGCTGGTCTTCCTTACTGGATGCCAAAGGGAGCAACAATTCGTCGCGT
This sequence comes from Lactobacillus sp. B4015, assembly GCF_026536055.1. Classification (NCBI taxonomy): domain Bacteria; kingdom Bacillati; phylum Bacillota; class Bacilli; order Lactobacillales; family Lactobacillaceae; genus Lactobacillus; species Lactobacillus sp. B4015. The sequence goes on along the minus strand of NZ_JAFNOY010000011.1, from coordinate 4,372 downwards.
TGTTGAACGCTATATTATCGATAAGGAAGTCGCTGATGGTTACCAACATGTTTATACGCCAGTCTTAATGAACGTTGATGCGTATAAGACTTCGGGCCACTGGGCACATTACCGTGATGATATGTTTCCACCTATGGACATGGGCGACGGTGAAATGCTTGAACTTCGGCCAATGAACTGCCCATCACATATTCAAATTTACAAGCATCATATTCGTTCATACCGTGAATTACCAATTAGAATTGCTGAATTGGGAATGATGCATCGTTACGAAAAGTCCGGTGCTTTATCAGGTTTGCAACGTGTTCGGGAAATGACTTTAAATGATGGTCATACATTTGTAACTCTTGATCAAGTTCAAGAAGAGTTTTCGAAGATCTTGAAATTGATCATGGAAGTATACAAGGACTTTGATATCACTGATTACTACTTTAGACTTTCATATCGTGACCCAAAGAACACCGAGAAGTACTTTGCTAATGATGAAATGTGGGAAAGAAGTCAATCAATGCTGAAAAAGGCAATGGATGATATGGGTCTTGACTACGTTGAAGCAGAAGGCGAAGCTGCCTTTTACGGACCTAAGCTTGACATTCAAACTAAGACTGCCTTGGGTGCAGACGAAACGATGTCAACTATTCAATTAGACTTTATGTTGCCAGAACGCTTCAACCTATCTTATGTGGGTCAAGATGGTGAAGAACACCGTCCAGTCATGATTCACCGCGGAATCGTTGGTACGATGGAACGGTTCATTGCTTATCTGATTGAAATTTATAAGGGTGCTTTTCCAACTTGGCTTGCACCAGTTCAAGTGGAAGTAATTCCAGTCAATCTCGATGCTCATTCAGAGTATGCTAAGAAGGTTCGCGATGAGCTCAACAAGCAAGGTTTCAGGGCTGAAGCTGATCTGCGCAATGAAAAATTGGGCTATAAGATTCGTGAATCGCAAACCCAAAAAGTACCATATACCTTAGTTTTGGGTGACAAGGAAATGGAAGCAAATAATGTCAACGTTCGTCGCTATGGTACCGAAGAAGAAGTAGCTAAGAGCTTTGACGAATTCTTAACCGAAATTAAACAAGATGTTAAGTCATATTCAAGAAATGACTAAAATAGCAAATTTAAATTTTAATTACTTATTTAAGAGGCCAACAATTGTAGAATAGCAACTTGAACATTAATGATAAAATCTGCTGGAACTTTGCAGGTCGGGTAACAAAATGTAGTGTTGACGGGATGCACTTTTGATTTTTCAATCAATTGTTAAGAAAAGCATGATGTGTTTTAGTTGGTTAATGATCGGCATAACACAAAGGAGCACTAAAAATGTCAATGATAGAATTTCACGACGTGCAAAAATATTACGGAAAATTTCACGCTTTACACGATATTAATTTGGAGATAGATAAGGGTGAAACAGTAGTTTTAATCGGTCCTTCTGGCTCGGGTAAAAGTACACTAATTCGTACAGTCAATCGTTTGGAATCAATTCAGGGCGGCAAGTTAATAGTTAATAATCAAGATTTATCAAATCCTAAGACCGATTCGAACCGATTGCGTCAAGATGTAGGAATGGTATTTCAACACTTCAACCTTTATAAAAATAAAAATGTGTTAGAAAATATTATGCTTGCACCGCGTATAGTTAGCCATATGCCGGAAGAAGAAAATAAAAAGCAGGCGATGGATTTACTTAAAATGGTTGGCCTAGAAGATAAGGCGCAAAATATGCCTGCTCAAATATCTGGTGGTCAAAAGCAAAGAGTTGCGATTGCACGCTCTTTAGCCATGCGGCCTAAATTACTTTTATTTGATGAACCTACTTCAGCTCTTGACCCAGAAATGATTGACGATGTTTTACAGGTAATTAAAAAGGTAACTTCAGCAAGTGATATGACATCGCTGATTGTGACCCACGAAATGGGTTTTGCCAAGGAAGTTGCTAACCGAGTTATCTTTATGGACCAGGGTCATATCGTAGAAGATGATGAAAGTCAGGCTTTCTTCAAACAACCTAAGACAGAACGAGCTCGGCAATTTCTGAGCAAAATTATTTCGCACTAGGAGGTGGCCAGCATGAAAAAACTACTGTGGCCCCTAGTCATAATTTTCAGTGCGTTCATGCTGACTGGTTGTGGTAAGAAAGTGACTGATCAGTCAGCTTTAAAAAACGTTCGTTCCACCAATACAATAACTTGGGCTGTTGAAGGTGATAAAAGATTATTTAGTTTAATTGATATTAGAGATGACCAAGAAAAAGGCTTTGATATTGATATGGCAAAGGCAATAACCAAAGAAATTTTAGGCCCTAAGGGTCAAGCAAAATTTACTTTGGCAACTTCACAATCAAGAATTCCTTTGCTCAAAAACGGCAATGTTGATGCGGTGATTGCGACACTAACAATTACCCCAGAACGGGCTAAAGTGATTAGTTTTTCTAAATCTTATTTTCAGGCAGGTAAGTCTTTACTAGTCCCTAAAGATTCAAAAATTAGAAAAGCAAGCGATTTAAATGGTAAAACGGTTATCGGAATCGTGGGCGACAATTCTGTTGAGGTAATCAAAAAAGTGGCGCCTAAGGCCAAAGTGGTGGCCATGCAAGACTATGGTCAAGCAGTTTCCGCTTTGAAATCACACCAAGGTGATGCCTTAACAAGTGATAATGGCGTTTTATATGGTTTAGCCGCTCAAAGCCCAGACAGTTTAGAAGTTCGCGGCGGTACTTTTACCAAGGAGCCGTATGGTATTGCAGTTAATAAAAATCAGGAACCATTTCATAAAGCAATTAATCGTGCGATTGACCATATTTACAGTAGTGGTGAATATAACCGATTAATCAAGAAGTGGTTTGGTCAAGTACCAGGTTTTAACTATAAGGAGATGTATTACAAATGATTAATATTTTCAGTCACTTTGGTAATCAGCTTTTTGATGGTTTTGGCTGGACGCTACTGGCCAGTTTATTAACACTGATTTTTAGCTTAATCTTTGGCGTGTTAATAGCATTATTAGAAGTTATTCCGAATAAGTTTGCTAATAAAATAGGTAAGACGTATGTCGAAATTTTTCGAAATATTCCCTTACTAATTATCGTAATGTTCTTTTACTTGATTGTTCCCAAGTACTTTGTGCAAATGGACGGCTTTACTGCTGGAACTATTGGCTTATTCCTTTATACAGCGGCTTTTATTGCTGAAATCATTCGCTCAGGTATTCAATCTGTGTCAAGTGGACAGATGGAGGGAGCTCGTTCAACTGGAATGACGTATAAGCAGGCAATGCAGTATATTGTTTTGCCACAAGCGATAAAAATTGTGATTCCACCTTTAGGCAATCAATTTGTCAATCTGATCAAAGATTCTTCAATACTGGCATTTGTGGCAGGATTTGACTTAATGTACCAGGCAAATGCAATTGCGTCTGTTACTTTTGATACAATCAACAGTTACTTGGTAATTGGTGTCTTATACTTGCTCATCACCATGCCACTGAGCTACTACATGCAATATTTAGAAAAGAAGTTAGCTTAAGGGAGGCGACTAAAAAGATGCAAACATGGATTGAAGCTTTATCTTGGCTAAACTTTGGTTTTCTACTAAAAGGTTTAGCCGTGACATTATTTATTTCAGTAATTGCGATTGTGCTAAGCTTTGTTTTAGGCTCAATTTTAGGTATAATCCGTTACTCTAAAATAAAGTTTATTTCAGCGATTATTGGTTTTGTGGTTGATTTAGTTCGTAACTTACCCTTATTGTTGATTATTTTCTTTACTTACTTTGGTCTTCCCAATATCGGTTTAAGACCGGGTGCAATTCTTTCAGCAGTAATTGCAATGACAATCTTTGAATCAAGCATGCTAGCGGAAATTGTTCGCTCCGGGATTCAATCAGTCGCGGTTGGTCAAATAGAAGGTGCTCGTTCAACCGGGATGTCGTTCGTTCAGGCTCTGTGGCATGTGGTTTTGCCGCAAGCATACCGGCACATGATTCCAACTATCATTGGCCAGTTCGTTTCTTTAATTAAAGATACATCATTAGCCACGATTATCGTGGTTCCAGAGTTAATGCAGCATGCACAAGTAATTTATGGCCAAAATGCTAATTACATTGTGCCAATGTTTGCAGCATTAACACTGCTATATTTTATAATCTGTTTTACGTTGTCGATGGCAGGTAGTTATTTGCACCGCCACATGGCAAACTAAATTAGTTTAGGTAGTCAAATAACATTTAAATATTTTGGTAAAAACAAGTTAGTATGAAAAAGTCGTTTTTCTAAAAATGGTATGAACCCCGAAGTTAGGACAACTTCGAGGTTTTTATTATGGCTAAATTATCCAAACAAGATAAAATTGAAATCTTCAATCTTT
>NZ_JAFNOY010000010.1:0-91317 GCF_026536055.1 Lactobacillus sp. B4015 | reverse complement strand
TAATCATCACGACGCCATATGATCCAATCAGTTTCTATCGCAATATAAATTCGATAAATGATATGGCGGTGGATTCGATTAATCAATTGTTAAGGCGAATTAAGCCAATAAAAGTGACGGATCAAATGGTCAAGACCATTAAGCGCAAGGTCGCTCGCCGCAAGAAAAAAAGCTAGCCACCAAAAACCAACTCGGTGTCTAACTTCCAAAATATTTATACAACTGAATTATAGGCTTCTTTTCGCTAAAAGCAAAGCCTAGAAAGGTAAATAATCATGAAAATAAAATGTAAATACACTCAAAGTGATTTCTTCTTCAACCCACCAACATTTCAGCAATTAAACAAATATGGCTTAATTGGCCGTCGTATGGGTGAAGTTAACATTATTGACTATCATGACAATCCTGGCGATAATTTCATCGATGATGGCCTGGTTTGCCAGGTGAAAAATTGTATTAATCAAGCGAATAAGCCACTTGAAATCATCATTTTCATAGATGAAAATATCGTCCATTACTCCGACTTAATTGGCAAGCGGATTACGGCTGATGCAGGCAACTTCTACTATCCAGGCTGGCAGGAAATTCCAACCTATGAAGTGAAAGGCCTACGAATCGCAGGTGATGAAAAATGACATCACTATTATTGAATGGCAAGCAACTTTGCCAAGAACTAAATATCAGCACAGCAATGCTTTACAAACTTCGCAAGGCAGGTATGCCGTACCATCAATTGCCGCATGGCCGACCATATTACAATCTTGATGAGGCTCAAAATTGGCTGATTTCAGCTGGATATCATCAAGAAAAAACTTGGGTTAAGTAGCTTAAAAGAGATAGAATAGAAGCAAGTGACTAATAACTAAGCTTTAATTTCTATCTTTTTTTAATTAAGAAAGGTAGAAAATTATGATTAAGAAGGTAACAAAAGGAAAATATAAAGATAAGTATCAAGTTAGAATCCAACCAACCGATAATATAACTGGCAAGCGGATTAGCTGGACAGTACAATATGCCAACACAGAAAAAGAAGCCAAAAAGATTGAACGTCAAATGTGGGCTGAGTATGAATCAGGCCTCAATCCGAGTGATGGTAAGGTTTGTTTTGCTGTTGATTTTCAACGCTATGTCAACCAACGAGCAAAATCATTAAGCCCTGTGACGCTAAAAGCCTGGCAAGAAACGGCTAATTCGGTGAAAGATTATTTTGGCAAAGCAACAATTTCCAAAATAACCATGCCACTAATCAGCCAATATGCTCACGATTATGTCCAGAAGCACCATGCAACTGTTAGCAACTCATCCAATATTGCTAAAAGATTGGTCCACTTGCGTAATTACTTCAAATCTCTCGAAGGCAAAGTAGTTAAAGAAAATCCAGTCCCAGAAAGAGCCTTGAAATTATTTTTTAAACAGAGTGATTTCACGGTCTCACAGGATTGGCGAATTTTCACTAAATCAGAACTCAAGGCAATGCGGCAATCACTTATCACTGATTTGAAAAATAATCCGGTTGAACTTAATGGTAGTAAATTAGCAATTTTGATTGAAAGTTACACTGGCATGCGAGTTGGCGAGCTGCAAGCCCTGAAGTTTTCTGATATTGTGCAGATAGATAATTATTACACCTTCAGGATTAGTGACAGCTGGTCAGATTTGAGCAAGTCTTTTAATGGTTCTCTCAAAGCCCGGCCTAAAGGAGAGTCCCGAACTCTCTTGCCAATCCCTAAAGATGTAATCGATTTAGTAAAAGATTATCAAGTTAAGCAAAATAAATTTTTAGCAGAACACAATTTAGATAATCCATTAGACTTGATTTTTCTGAATCTACATGACTACAAAAAAGCTAGCAATAAAGAACCAGTCACGCAAAGAAGCATTAATCAAATGCTGCAAAAAGTTTGTCAACAGCTAGATGTAAAATCTAATAAAAAACGCATGAGCCTGTATTCTTTCAGGCACACTATCTGTACGCAACTGGCTAATACGCCGAAAATGTCTTATCCCTGGGCTGCTGAGAAAATGGGACATTCGCTGAACATGTTTATGACTACTTATGTTGGCCTATCAGACGATATAAACAAGGCGATGGCTAATTTGTGGGTTGGCTAACCTGGGAACATTTTAAGAACATTTTTTCATTATCTTACTGTTGAAAATGCTGATATATAAGGATTTGTGACTAGAACCTCTATTCTTCTAGTCAGCATAAAAAAGTTTTAAGAAGTCTATTATTGAGGTTTCATAAATACCTTGATAATAGGCTTTTTGTTTTCTATTTTTAGTTGATGGTAATGCAAAGGGAGATTTTGGCTAGCTTTGCCTCTCCTCCTGATCCTTTTTGTAGCTATTAGAGAAGTTTAAACAAAGATTCTCTTTGAGCATGACTTGTACACTTGTCGGCACACAGTAGCAACTCTGCCAGATAATACTCTAGAAATGTCTTTCAGTGGGCAGCAAGTCGTATGGTTCATAATAACTAAAGAGTTTATGAAATTCTATGCGCCTGTCGAAAAAGTGGATATAATTTAAGATATTAGCAAAATTATTAAACTTTGATTTCCCGATTTCTAGACCTGTGCCAAGGCAATATTTAAGGACATTATTAGCAGACGTTTTTAGAAAACCTGAACGTGCGGATTATAATAAATATCTAAATTGGGAACAATTAATTTTAAGTGATAAGTTGGTATAATAGTAACATGGTAATAAGCGACTTTTTATTAATTATATTTGCAATAGTGTCATCTTTATCCAGAGGAATAATCTCAGTAATTGATCGCTATCAGATGGGATACCGCCATCAAAGCTCAATTAATGTGAATTTTTTGAATAATCTTTGTAGTACTGCATTAGTAACCATATTTTTAATAGGCTTATTAAATAAGTTTCCCACGCCTAAAATAACGGGAAACTACGTTAGCAAAATTATTATTTATGGTTTGCTTGCACAGCTAGTTGCGTATGGGTACAGTTATGTTTTTAAAAAAGTAACGATAATGCAATCAATTGTCTTAAGCAAACTGACAGACTTGTTCATTCCCTTAGCCATCTGTTTAACCATGGGTTACTTTAACAAATCATCATATTTGATCTCAATTATATCTACGATCATTGTAGTTTGTTACATTATTTTTAAGCAAAGACACAGTCAGATGAATGTGACCACTTTGTTAAAAACATTTATGGTTATTGGTCCCCTGTTGATTGTACAAGCAGCACTATCGCCACTATTAACTAAAGGTGTTATAAGGCTGGTTGATCTGGTATATTTCACGATTGCTACGATTTATATTCGTTGTATCATTACAATTATTACTTTTTGGGTTAAGCATCATGGTTTGCGAATTAAGGGTGTAAAAATTAACAAACAGATCTTTTGGATTTATGGTGCCCGTGCAGTTTTGACAATACTAGCACAAGCGACGTATACGTTAGCAACTTCATCACCTAATTCGGGAATTGCGTGGATTTTTCTCAACATGACCAATTTATATAGTGTTATTTTTGGTAGCTTTGCATTAAAGGAAAAAATTCATGTTTCTGATGTGCTGCTGATTATTTGTATATTTGTATTAGCGCTAATATCCAAATAATTAAGTTTAGTGACTGCAAAGGAAGCCATACAGTTTTATTATTAAAGCTTCAAAAGGGCTGTACAAAAAGTAGCGGGATAATGATCAAAATGTATCAGTTACTATAATAAGCAAAGAATCAAAGTAAATTAAAAAGACTAACTCCGATTGAATATCGGGCATTAGTCCTTGGTTAAAATTTATTAAACTGTCCTAATCTTGGGGTTCACATCAATATCAAATACGACTTTTTTAATTTTTCCCATACTTATCTAGAATAACTTTCATGTCTTTGCTATACTCCGGCATGCCTAACGAACTAGTGTGATCAATTGCCATTCGAGCTTTATTTAAATACTCATCCTTTCTTTCATAGTGATAATTCACGATATTTTTAAGTATAAAAATGCAGTTTTTATAAAAAAACAGGTTCGGTTTAGTACTAATTTGATCAGCTGCCTGAATAAAGAATTTTGTTTCTCTATATCTACTTTTCTCAATACACATAATTAACATGTTTATCTCTATTCCTAATATTGTTTCTTGAACATTCGAACTCCCAGAATGGCGAAATTGCGTGATTATTCGCCGACTTATTAACAAGTTGCTATCAAGATCATAAAATGGCATCAAGTTACAATACAAATCTAATTTATTTTCGTCAAAATTAGAGATATTAAAAATCTTTTCTTTCAACTTAATTCGTTCTTTTTCATCAAGATCTTCTACGTGATTACCAACTAAAGCTATCAGTGCATCTATAAGTAGCAACTGATCTTCTTTATCAACTATTTCGCTATTTGCAATGACATTTTTAATATCCTTAAGCTGTTCCTTATCATTATGATAAAACGCTTCATTAATTGCTTCGCCGATATCGCTATTTTCATCATATTTTACTTTATCTTCTTGACTAAGTTTGCCAAAAAATTCCCACAGCTTAATGTTATTAGCATGCAATAATGCAATTAGATCCTCGGCTGTAATTCTGTGCTGATCTTTTTCAACTTTTGAATAATATGATGTACTAATCGTATTGCCAGCCCATTCTTTTTGAGTTTTCAAGCTCTCAATTCGATATTGCTTTAGCAATTGTCCTATTGTCATTCGTGATCCTCCTTAATTTCATTCAAATTTGGCGTTTAACATTCAAATACGACATTTTTGCTATTCCTTATTATACCCACGTTATAACTTAAGATATAAAATATTTAATTTAGGAGTTATCAAATTATGGACATTTTTATAAAGAACAAGGATTATAGAAAATTTACAATCGCCAGTTTCTTATCTGGTGCAGGCAATATTTTGTTTTACTTAGCACTTATTACTTATGCAAGTAAATTAAGAAATTACGCCTTGGCTATTTCATTGATTTCAATTTCAGAATCAGTACCGCAAATTCTTCAAGTTTTTAGTGGATATTTAGCTGACCGTACCAAAAATAAATTCAAATTAATGGTTTGGTTAGCCGTTATACGCTTTGGACTCTATCTAATTGTCGGCTTACTTTTTGCCAGCGGGTTTGCTGGTTGGAACTTAGTTTTAGCTGTTATTGGCATTAACTTAATATCAGATATTGCTGGTTCATACTCTGGTGGCCTTGAAATGCCTCTAATTGTTAATATTGTTGGAAATGATGATCTTGCTGAAGCTGAGGGCTTTCAGAGTGGTATTAACAGTATTATCAATATGATTGCACAATTTATTGGATCTGGTTTATTACTTTTCATGTCTTATTCTAGTCTAGCAATCTTCAATGCTTTAACGTTTCTAGCAGCAGGTGCTCTTTTTGCAAGTGTTGGTCGTAACTACTACAAGACCCACCCTCAGAAAGAAACTGCTCAGGTTAATAAACAGGGTTTCTTTAAAACAATTGCCTCATCATTCAAACAAGTAAAAAAGGCAAATGGTCTGTTAACAGTTGTCTTAGTAATTGCTTTACTAAATGGAGTTTTAGGGACAATTGAACCTTTAATTTCAATCGTAATCGCCGGTAATAAGTCTTCTATGGTCATTGGAACATATAGTTTTACAATCGCTCTAATAGGTGGCGTAATGACTGCTGGTGTAGCACTTGGCAGTATCGTAGGAACCAAATTACTCAAGAATATGTCATTATTTACTGTAGCAATCATTTCAACTATTTTAAGTGCTGCAGTTATTGGTACAATGCTTATTAAAAATGTTTTTATTTGCTTGCCTGTTATGGCAAGTCTTGCAACAGTTATTGGTACGGCTAGCCCGAAATTAACACAATGGCTTGTTGAAGCAGTTGATCAAGATATTTTGTCATCAACTATGGGAATGCTTAGCACAATTTTAGTAGTGACTGCGCCAGTTATGACAACGATTTTTACTACAATTACTGCTTCTTTCAGTATTACTATCGCATTAACCTTGTTAGGTGTAACTTGCTTAATGGTCTTAGCAATAATAGTAAGGGTAGTTTATTCTATTAACAAAAAGAATAAACATACAGCTGTTAATGCAGCATAATTAGAAATAAATTTATTACATTTACCTGTCCTTAATTTATACCAAAGCAACTTATGTAATGTGCATTAAGCGAAGTTGCTACGAAACCCAGTGCTACAAGACTAAAAACTGCAGCAAATAATTGTTTGTGAATTTAAAGTTGTATAGCAAAAGAGAAGACTGTTAAATCAGTCTTCCTTTTTTGTTACCTAGTAATTTCACAATTAGATCAATTGCTATATTTTTACTTAACTTGTATTTTCTTATGTCTATAGAACTTAAGATGTGTATATAAAAATGCTAAAAAACTATAACGTATTCATACCAATGGAAAATATTAGCAAATCCAATCAAAGACAACAGTAATGTAAAAATTAAAGTAAAACTAAAAAGACTAAGTCCGATTGAATATCGGGCATTAGTCCTTAGTTAAAATTTATTAAACTGTCCTAATTTTGGGATTCACATCAAAAGTAGGTAAGAGCCTTTTTTATTTAATCTGCTGTATTATTAAATTGATGATCTTTTTGATCAAACCATTGACGGGCGAAATCAATTAAGGGATGCAAATTGATTACTTTAATTGTACCTTTAACTAATTTAAGTGATTTAAATTCATTGGGATATTTAGCTTCAAAAGCTGCACCTAATTCGTTGAAATCATCATATAAGTCCATATCTACATTACGATACTTCGTCCAAATGGTTTTACCATCCTTATCAATTCCGGTCGCAGCTGAATCAATCTCAGTTTTGCGCGGAATCGTTGATTCAGCATAATGAAGCATAGTGCAAGTTTCATAATCTGTACCTAGGAAAATCGTTTTGCCATTATTTTGATATAAATAATCAAGCGGACTATTGATTCCATACGGAATATTTAAAGGTTGCTTTTCTGCAATCTCATTAGCATTTCTACCCCAAATAGCTATTGGTAGAAACGGATGTGAGCTTCTTACAACGCCTGGAAGATTTCTGAAATACTCAGGGGTAACTCCTAAACCATCAGTTGCAGAAGTTTCAGGATTATAAGGTGGCATTGAATCTCTAATAACTTGAATCAAATCTTCGCGAACGGGTGGATATTCCCAAGTTGCAGGATCACAGTTTGTTGAGACTTCTGATGGCATCATTAAAGTTCCATCAGATAAAGTTTCCTTAAGTGCATTAACGATTGTTTCAGCTCCGCCAGGGAAGTATTGAAATTTACTCATTGCGGTGTGAACGATGCAGGAATCTGTACTTTTAACTCCCAATTTCTCGAAAGCTTCTTTTAAATCATTTATTGTGACAACAGCATCGATTAAATTTTCAGACATAATTATTCCTTTTCTAAAATAAAAATATTATTGGCTAGGTCTGAAAACTGCAACTCTTGCTTTAATTTCGGCATTGTTAATTTTATTCTTTTTATTGCTCATCTCGTTTTTCCTTTCGACTTAAATCGTAATGTTATTTTAGCATTTCTACATGTAGATGAAAATAGTCGCCCAAAGATGTTTGTTTGATTATTTTATTATTAATTGATTACTCGTATAAAGATGGTAACTCGAATAAAAGGGGTCAAGCTTTCCTTTCAACTTATGTTAAAAAATAGAAAATTATATAAAGAAAATTCTCAAACTTTGAAGCTGTTAATGGGTTTGCACTTTGTCTGCACTCTGTGAATAGAGCGCAGCGCAGGTTATAAACATTAATATTTCAAGTAATAATGACTGGAACCCTTGTCTTTCTAGTCAGCATAATTGAGATCGCACACTTAAGCGTAAGAAAATTGCTTGAAAGAGGACATCATGAAAGCTATAGTAAATTGCATCAAGGTTAAATAAAGTATGTAAGTTCTAATTTTAAAATTAGTTATTCGCATACTTTATTTTTGGAACTTAAAGGAATAGCTATTAAGATGAAAGTTTTAAGGGGGATTAAAAATAAGATCTTATATCTTTGCTTATTTGTAATCTTATTCGTAATTATTCAAATACCCACAATAAGTGAAGACTTTTTTAGGGGAGAAAGTTCGAAAAATATAAATTTAGTTTTACATGTTGCTATCTCATTTTTTAGCACAATAATAATATTTTTAATCGTTGATACCATTTATCATCGCTTGAATCCCAAACCGATGTTTTTGAAAAATAGTATGATTAGAAACTATAGCTTTGCAGCTATCTTTGCATTATTTTCACAAGCTTTACAATTTATTATTACACTGCTTGAAAAGGGAAATGATCAAGATTTAGAGCTATTTGCTGTTTCGCGATCAAGACTTGCACCGCTTTTAATAATTACGTTAGTTGTGATTTCGCCATTCTTAGAAGTAGTGTTATGGCAAGGAATTTTACAGGGCGGGATTTTAAAAGATCTTTCACCCTCTTTTTCAATAATAATTACAAGCGTATTATTCGCATTTGCTCATGGCTATTCCTTTAACTATTGCACTTTAGAATTATTATGTTCAGGAATTGCATACTCTTTTTTATATTATGTTACTGATGATTTGGGGTCAGTAGTATTCTGTCACGGTTTATCAAATTTTATTGTCTATTTAATAAACTTTGTTTTTTGAACTTAGTATCGAAAAATTTATTTGTTATCGAAGTATTTAAAGAACGTGGCAAGCAATATTACAATCTGTTTCATTAGGTTAAACCAAAAGGCTCAGTTAACTAGCTGTAACTGAGCTTTTTGCTTGTCTTTTAATTGTATTAAATCAGAAGATAAAGAATAAATGTTAAATATAGTTGACATTTTAGGAAAATAGTCTAATATATGTGACATAAAGATGTCAGATATATATGACATTAGCAAAAAGGATCGATCTATGAATCACGTGAAGGAATATCGTAAACAAAAAGGTTTATCGCAAAAGGCGTTGGCTGATGAAATTGGCGTTGCCAGACAAACAATCAACCTAATTGAAAAAAATAAGTATAATCCGTCATTAAACTTATGCTTGAAATTGGCTAATGCTCTAGGGACAGACCTTAATTCATTGTTTTGGTCTGGAAATAACAATATGTCTGAGTAAAAATTGTGTGCTGAAAGCTTTCAGTTAGAAAATACTGAGTATTTCCAAGCAGCAAGTTCAGGTTTTACGATGGAGATTTTTAAGAAATAAATTGATCAAGGAGAAAGATGTTATGGAAAAGAAAAATAGCTTGTTTTTTCGCTATATGAAATATTGGTATGGCATTTATGGTCCATTAGATGAATATAAGAGATCTGAAGTAGAAAGGATTGGCAACAATGCATTCTTCATTGTCTCTTTACCAATGAACTTTGTGATGATACTAGCAATTGCTGTTGGTAATTTACAGATTGCCTATAAAACTACTCTAGCTTATATCATTATGTTGTTTGGCTGGTTTATTCTTGAGTTAACTGCTGATTCTTATATTTTACATCAATTAAAAAAGCTTAAACTGCAAATTTATGAAGTAGAAAATAATCAAGTTAAAAATGTCAAAAAGAAAATTTGGACTACAAGTTGGATTAGCGGATTATTCTTTGGAGCGTTGATGACAGCAGTAACTAATGTGATTATTCATCAAGATTTTGCTAGCTTCTATACGTTATTTGAATTTTTACTCTTTACAGCTGTGATGGCGTTAGCGAATGGTTTTGAACGAACAAGGCACATCAAAGTGGTAGAAGATGAGGATTAAGTGCTGAAATTTTAAACAGGTAAAAATAAGTCAAAAAAGATATCGGAATAGAGCAAGAATTTAACGGTTTACCTGTTAGCATTCTGACATTATAACGATAGATATAGTTACAAAAGAAACTTATCTTTATCAAAAGTATCTCGAAAAGTAATCATATTATTGCCGCGCTGTTTCAACGTTAGTGATTGGATATAGCAATAAAGTTCATGCGAAGCTTTTATTTGCACTATAGAAGTTGATTTAAAATAATTAAGCTTAATTTATCAATGTTTTACAGAGATAAGTTAAGCTTATTTTTTTGCGTAACAAGCAGGTTATTTCAGTCGTGATAACAAGAAAATGTCTCTTACTTCAAACTTTATTATTTAATTTAAACTAATAGCTCTTAGGCTCTCAAATTTGCTTTCAGCGAATTGAAGATTTCTAAAAAATAGGATGCCATGTGTTTCATATTTAATTTTGTCAGCAAGGTGATGATTTGTAAGATTTCTTGGTCATTTTGATTTTCTAAATAAGTCATAAGAGAGTTTAAAAAATATCTGCCCATGATTAGTTGCATTTCATTTTCTGGCAATATGACGAGGTTAATCTTATTCAAAATACTTTGAGCGTATTTAAACTCGGAAGCTTTTAATAAACTAATAATTGCTTCAAACAAAGTAGTAATTGCAAAGTGTAAAGTGTTTTTCCCGGCTTTATTGATGAAATCGAAATTGGCAATAACCTGCGAACTAATTTGAAAGATAATTGACGGACTAAGAATGTTTGTAACATTTTGGAATAACGACAAATTTTCTTGTGACCAGATTGTAAGTTTAGAAAGTTGCTTATTCAGTTTATTTTGATCAGACACTGGAAAAATATTAATTTTACTGATGCGCTGATATAATGCGCAGGAAAGAGCTGCATAATCAAGACTAAATAATTTATTGTCTTGGTGAAACTTAGTGAGACTTTTTTGAGCGATGATTTTTAATTCCTGCTCATTTTGGGTATTCCATGCGGATTCTAATTCTTGTGCTTCATTGTCAGGCATGTCCAACTTGTTTAAAGCGATATATTCCGAAGTGGTGATATTAATTCGTTCAAATAATTTAATCGCTTTATGAAGGTCCATATTCCCTTGGCCGTTTTCCCAGCGAGATAACATTGGAACAGAACATATTCCTTTAGATGCATCAGTTAGCGTAATATGTTGTTCTTGTCTTAGTTCTTTAAAATTCATCATGAACATCTTTCTTTTATAAAATCTGGCTAAATTTATCATATATGAAAGAACTGCAAATACAACTGAAGTATTTGTGATTTAATATGATCAACTTAAATCAAGAGGAAAAAATTATGTCATTAAAATTCGCAAATAAAGGGAAATTGGTACTGTATGTTCTGCTAGCAACAATTAGTGCTTGTGGCAATGTTGTTATTGCTTATATTACCAAAATTATGTTGAATAGTGCGCAATATCATCATGGGACGCTTAAGCAGTTAGTTTTAATTGCTCTTATTGGAGCCGGGATCTTAATTGTAATTATGTTTACTAATTTCGCTTATCGCTACCTTCGCTGTGATATTGTGCGTGACATTAATGTTGAGCTTAAGGACAAAACCATTAGCTACATCATTCAGCAGCAATCCGATTCGCAAAAAGATGGTTTAAACTTAATGACCAATGATTTAAAGCAAATCGAAACATCGAAGATCACTAATGAATTAATGATTATTTCTGAAGCGCTTGCCTTTGCGATCTCAATTATTGTTGGCTTACTTAATTCTTGGGTTCTAACTTTAATTTTCGTCATTGCAACGTCTATTCCTGGCTTTATCCAAAAATTTTTCATTAAGAGTATTCAGAAAAAATCTGCCGAATGGGAAAAACAAAATGCAGAATACACTCAAGCCGTATCAGATGCCATTAATGGCTCAAAAACCGCGATGCTTTATGATGTGCAAATTCCAGTTGTTTCCTATGTGATTAAGCAAGCCAAGCAAATGGAAGATGCCTTGCGTTCATTAAATTATACTCAAGGGGCGGTTTCAACCATCATTATGACTGTTGCAGACATTTTTAGTTTTATCATTCCGTTTTTGGTTGGAGCTATTTTGATGTTTAATGGGCAAATTGGTGCTGGTACTTTAGTCATGATTGTCCAATTATCTAACGACTTCATTAATCCTGTTACGATGATTTTTGATCAGATTAATCAAATTCGATCTACTAAGCCAATGTGGGACAAAGTTGAAAAAGCACTGGCAATTAAAGCAATCAGTTCGGAAAATGTGACCGCACAATCTTTTACTCAATTGGACGTTGCTAATCTGACCTATGAGCAAAATAGTAAATTGCTTTTTGATAACGTCAATTTTTCGCTTGAGTCTGGTGAGAAAATACTGCTGATGGCTCCTAGCGGCTGGGGTAAAACGACTTTACTACGTTTATTGGTAGGGCAAATTTCTCCAAGTAAAGGGACAATCAAAATTGATCAAGAGTCGATTAACGGTAATTGGGCTAAAGCTCACGATTACTTTGGCTACATTAATCAGAAACCATTTGTTTTTGACCGCGATTTGAAATTCAACATTACTTTAGGCAAGGATGTCAGTGGCCGGCAACTTGAAGATGCTATCGAAGAAGCTGGCCTGGCTAAACTGGTGAAGGAAAAAGGACTAAATTATGCTGTGGGACAAAATGGCAGTAACTTATCTGGCGGTCAAATTCAAAGAATAGAAATTGCTCGTGCGCTGCTTGCCAAGCGGCCAATTCTGTTAGCAGATGAAGCAACTAGTGCATTAGATGCCAAACTTTCCTTACAAATTCATCAAACCTTACTCAATAATCCTAAAGTTGCTGTAATTGAAGTTGCACATAAAATTTCTGAGCAAGAAAAAGCAATGTTTAATCAAATTATCGACTTGGGAAGTTAATAGGGTAGGTAGGCCGTTTGATGACAGTAGATAGAATGAAGCTAACTATCAATTTTTTAGCCAGATAGTCAGAGCAAAAAGAAAGCATAAAAGACAAGCTATATTTTTGCTTGTCTTTTGTGTCTAAAAATACTTGATTAGTAATGTCTAATTTTTGTTAATAAGAAATTTAGCTGAGTTCATAAAATTAATGAACTTTAACCTTTTAAGTAGACTTTAACTGTTTCAGCTACAAACTTATATTCTTGGTCATTAAATGGCCCATCTAAAATGCAGACTTTTGCAGTTGCTTGTTCTACATCAATATCAAAAACTCGATAAATTTGATAAGAATCAGGATGTTTTTTAGCAATGTTACACTCATTCTTAGACATATAAAAGCCATCAATGCTCTTTCTAGTCGTAGATTTAACTTCAATTAATAATTCTTTATCATCTTTATTAAAGGCTTTAATATCGTATCCTAGTCCATCACCTATCGTAGATGAAACGTGTTCAGGCTCTTTGATACCCTTCTCGTCTGCATCTTTTTTTAGCAGGTCAAAAACTATTTGCTCACCAAGATCTCCAATAGTTTTTTGTCTTTTTTGTATTTTTGTGAAATCAATATTTTTTTTGATTGAATTTTTTGTAGAAACATGGGTACTATTTTTACTATTCTTGCTATTAATGACAGTTAATTCAAATTTTGAACTCGGTATATCCTCTATTAAAGGTATATCCTCTGAATCATCTACGTTAGTTCCAGCATCTAGAACATACGATTGACCTGACATCAAGTTAAGAAAATCTTGTTTTTCTATCTTATTTATACCATATTGATTCCAAAAATTTTTCCAGCCATTATTTATTTTTTTCTTCTTCTCCCACTGCAAATTTTCGATGATAGAGTCACCTTGTTTAATGGGCCAAGTTAATATAAAGCCATCACATATTTCAGCAATAACATTTCCCTTATCATCAGGTTTTGAAATTGAAGATATTACTCCACCACCATAAATTACAAACTTATGATCTTTAGTTGCACGTTGTGGTTTGCGATAAAGAAAAATATCATGCTTTTTTAGCTGATTATTCCAGTTAATATTATATTTATATATTTTGTAGTCTTTATCTACTTGTTCGTAATTTGCTCCATGTGAATCTAAAATAAAAAACTCCGCATCATTATAAATAGACACGATCTTCTCAATTCTTTGCATGTAAGATACTCCTTATGTAATTAATAGAACAATAACCAATAATATTTATCATATTACAATGATTGAAATATATAAATATATAAGTATTTTCAAGCTACATGTTGAGGTGATAGATAAACCTTTAAGAACAACACATTTTTTACTTAGGGTCTAATATGTAGTTTGCAAACAATATTATCTAAAATAAAAAGCTTATAATTAGGATATTTCTGAATGGGAAGCTGCTATCCAATGTTTTAAAGTCTTATCATGGAATTCTAACAGAAAGCATTGAAGTTTTCTTTTGCTTCTAAGAAATATGAAATCAGAATGAGTTAACTCACGGAGAAAATTTTGCTCACGACGAGGTTAAACAGGTTTGTCAGAATCTTGGTCTAGGACAGCTAATTAAGGAAAAAGGTTTTGACTATCAGTTAGGGGATAATGCGGATCAACTGTCGGGTGGACAGTTGTCACGAATTGAACTTGCACGGGCCATTTTAGCTGGCCGGCCAGTTATGCTGCTGGATGAGGTCAATGCATCGCTTGATAAGCCAACTTCAAAAATGATTCATGATTATTTATTTAACACTGACTTTACTTTTATTGAGGTAATTCACCATTATGAGCCTGAAGAACTAAGGCGTTATGATGTGGTGATTGATTTTGACAACTACATAGACAAATTAAAATAAAAATTAGACAAGTGGATGAGTGAAAATTGGCCTGAGCTTAAAGCAAAAGATGGATAATTTTTTACAAAGTAAGTGTATTAATTTAAAAAGAATGAAATGCGATCAGCCTGAGGACGCCATAAAAAAATCACCAGATTTTCTGGTGGTTTTTTTATGCATGATATTTTTTCGAAAAATGGTCAATACTTTTTTGATAAATCATTGGTGCAGGGAAAGTAAATACGAAAAGATATGCGAAACATATCAGATCATCCGGAAGTTTGCTAAAGATACCTATACTATGAATAAAATTTAGTATTTGAGTTTTAAACTCACCTAGCAAAAACATAATCAATATAAGCCAAAAGAAATATATGATAAACATTAAACGCTTAATTTTTTTGAATTGTTTTTTATCTTTCATTGATAATATTCCCGACCTTTTACGTATATATAAAAATTATTTTTATTGATATCCCCAACTAATTGCGGAACCTTTATTACTAAAACTTACGTAAATTCCTCTGTCCATAGCTTTACTTCCAGCATTAGTAGCAATAGAAGTTATAGCTGTTGCTACAGTTCCTGCAAGGTAAGGATGTCCAGCTGCAGTCAGTGCGGCTCCTATAGCCGTAGCAACAGCTGCTGATCCACCATAAACTGCTAACTTAACAATAGCACTGTTTACATAAACGGTAAAGCCATGTTTATTAGTTTTAATATACGTACCACCACGCCGCATCATATCTTGCATTAAAGCAGCTTGATAATCTTCTTTACCTAAAATACTTTTTACATCATAGTCTTTGGCTTCAAGTGTATCAAAAATTTCTTTGTTAGAAATTGATACGACTTGATCATCATTATTGGATTGTTTAACATTTGTAATAGTATCAGCATGTACAACCTGGGTTGTTAAAATACTATTTCCTAGTGTTGATGCTACTGGACTCAATGCTAATGTAGTCAAACCAGCAATCACTGCTTTTTTAAATTTCATAATTATTTACTCCTTCTAAATTTAATAAACAGACATTAACGTCTAATCTTAATGATTTCTAACCTAATAAAGTACAATATTTTACTCTATTGAATTAATAGAAATTACTATTAGTGCACGTAACAAATCAATCATTTTCTCCCTCCTATAACTATTACTTTTTTAATAATTTATAGTATATAACCTTGATAAAACAAAATAAGAAAATGTCATATTTGATTCTCAAAAACCAAATATGACATTACTTATTTATTTAGACTGACGAAGTCTTTTAGTTCCTCACTGTATTTTTCCATTCCTGCAATTCTAATATTTTTAATTATTGCTTCTAAATCATCTAGGTAGTTTTTATCGTGTGTATTTTGATATTCAACTATATTTTCGAGAGCTGCTATTACTGTTTTATAAAAAAATATTTCTGGTTTTGATTTAATTTGATTCGCAACCTCAAAAAAGAAACCAGTTTCTTCGGGTCGCTTACTTTGAATGCTTAAAACAGCAATATTAACAATTATGCTTAAAACAGTCTTTTGAATTTTAATATTACTACTACCACTATTTTGCTTTACAGCTCTTTTAGAAATAAATAAATTACTATCTAAATCATAAAAACTCATAAAATTACAGTATAAACTTAATCCATCTATATCAAAATTGGTAATACTAAAAACTTTTTCTTTCATTTTTGACAAAGTATTTTTATCTAGTTCATTTAAATTATTGCCAATTAATGCTATATAAGCATCAATTAACAAAAGCTTATCATTCTTAGTTGGCAATTTACTTTCTGCAACTATATCTCGTATTTGTTGTAATTCTTTTTTAGAATTTTGGTAATAAGCTTCATTTATGAGCCGATCTATTTCCAATTCTTGTTGATGAATCAATTTATCTTTTGGACGTAACTTGCTAAAAAAATCGATTAGGGGAATTTGATTGAAATGTAGTAATTCAATTAAGTCATCGGCAGAAATTCGGCTTAGATTTTTTTCAACTTTCGCATAAAAAGAGGCACTGATCACGTCACCAGCCCATTGCTTTTGTGTTTTACGTTGACTAATTCGGTAGTCTTTTAATAATTCTCCTGTTGTCATGATTATTCCTTCTAACTTTTGCTTGCTAAATGAGCCATATTTTCTTTATTATAACGAAAATATAGTTAAGTCATAGAAAAGAAGAATAAATTAATTCAAGAAGTCAGCTTAAATGACTAATAATTGATGGTTAGAGTACTTACACGTAACAATGCACTTAAAAAGAAAAAACCACCAATGATTTTGGTGGGCGAAATTATTCGGCTTTTTTGGGCCATAAATAAATTAAAATCAAAATTTGAATAATAATTAATACCAAATTTAACCAAATTGGTAAATGGCGGAAAAAGTATTGTTGAATATTACAATTAATAATATTGGTTGCAAAAAAGATATATCCTAATAATTCTATTACAACGTAACCATAAAATAGGTTATTCCTATGCGATCTTATCCAATTTATCATGCTTTTATACCTTAAAAGAAAAAGATAACAGTTTTGACAATAGCAATAATACCCGCTAATTTTTATTTTAATGAAATTGGGTATTCCTTATATGCTTGTAAATATTTAGTATAGCAGAAAAAATAAATTTAAATAAAAAATGGCGAACATGACAATTTTTAATCATCTTCATCATTTATTCTACTAATCAGAGCGTAGTTTTCTCTCAAAAAAAGTCGAATACGACTTTTTCATCAAATCGCATTGATTGCTTATATACTAAGAATATAAAGAAAAAATTAAAAGGGAGAAATAAAATGACTAATTTTAATGTGCGCGGTGGCGCCGGTGATACTACTAAACCTGATGTTAATGTGCGTCCGCAAGACAATCTTTACTTGGCTGTCAACTCGAAGTGGATGACTGAAACGCCAATTCCAAAAGGTGACCCCTGGATTACTAGCTTTGATGAAATCGAAAAGAAAACTCGTGAGCAATTAATGCAAGATTTCGAAGATTTTGCCAGTGGTAAAAAAGCTGTTCCTACAATTAAGAATTTTGATAAAGCTATTGAATTTTATCGCATTGTCGAAGCTTTTGCCAAAAGAGAAGAAGATGGTGCAGCTCCGATCAAAGAAGACTTGACTTTTTTGGAAAGTTTAAACACGCTTGAGGACGTCAACCAAAATCTGTCCAAATTACTACTAGATGGCAATTTGCCCTTTAGTTTAGAAGTTACCCCTGATTTTAAGAATGCGCAATTAAATGTTGTTACTTTTAATCGGCATGCTTTAATTTTGAGTGATACTAGTTATTATGATGGAAAACGGACGGATGAATTACTTGGAATTTGGCAAAAGCAGACCGCAAACTTGCTAGAAATGGCGGGTATTGAACAGAATAAGGCACAACAATATGCTAGTGGTGCGGTAAAGCTAGATCGGCGACTTGCAAAGGTCTACCAGTCTGCCGAAGATAATGCCCAGATTGAAAACACTTATCATCCGATGAGTGTGGCAAAATTTACAAAAAAGAGTAAAAGCCTTGATTTAGCGGGCTTGTTAACGCAGACCGGCATTGCAAAGACCAAATTTGTGATTGTAAGTGAGCCAAAATACTTGGACAATTTTGATAATTTGTTCAATGATCAAAACTTCGCCGAGTTAAAGGGCTGGTTGATCTCTGTTTTTATTAACTATGAGGCCAATTATTTGTCACGCGCCTTTAGAGTTGCCACGTTACCATTCAGAAAAGCAATGTGGGGAGTCGATAGTCTGCCCGTAGACAACCAATTTGTTTACAATCAAACGACTAAATTATTTGGAGATGTGATTGGGCAATATTATGGCCAGAAATACTTGGGCGAAACAGCTAAGGCTGACGCAACTGAAATGGTTAAAAATATGGTAAAAGTCTATCAGGAAAGGCTGCAAAATAATACTTGGTTATCATCTGTGACTAAAGAAAAGGCAATCAAGAAGCTGGCTACGCTAAAACTGAAAATCGGCTACCCAGAACATGTCCAGAAGTTTTACGATCTGTTTAAGGTGGTTCCTACACAAGCTGGCGGTACTTTTTACTCAAATGTCAGGGACAATCAGCGCGTTAAAATTGAAGCTAATTTTGCCAAGATAAATCAGCCAGTAGATCATTCTATCTGGATCATGTCGGCAATTGATGCCGATGCTTGTTACGATCCGCAAAATAATGATGTCACTTTACCGGCAATCATTTTACAAAAGCCTTTTTATAGCTTAGATCAGGATCGTGCTGCTAATTATGGCGGTTTTGGTACGGTGATCGGTCATGAAATTTCCCATGCTTTTGACAATAATGGTGCTCAGTTTGATGAATTAGGCAATATGAAAAATTGGTGGACAGATGAAGACTTTGCTGAGTTTAATAAACGAATTAATGCTGAAATCGCTTTGTTTGATGGCGTTAAAGTTGGCCCAGTTAAGTTAAACGGTAAGCTGTGCGTTTCCGAAAATATCGGTGATCAAGGCGGCGTAACCGTCGCACTTGAGGCCAATAAGAAGGATGGCGGGGACGCAAGCAAGCTGTTTGATAACTATGCCCGTGTTTGGGAAACTAATTCAACTAACGAATTTTTACAGTTGGTTGCTTCAAGTGATGTCCATGCTTTGTCACAAGCTAGGGTAAATGTTCAAGTGCAGTGCCAAGACGAATTCTACCAGGCTTATGATGTTAACCCAACTGATGGTATGTGGCTTGAACCCGCTAAACGAGTACAGATCTGGTAAAGCTGACAGATAGCTAATCTTATAGAAAGTAAACTTAACAGAGGATTGCTAAAACTATTTAAAATAATTTTAGAAAGTTAATAATCTAACTATAATTCAATAAATCTCATTGTTAGAATATATTTATGTTAATTTATTTTTGAAATTTTGATAGGAGAAAGTTATGAGATTAGTGCAAAAAATAATGGAAATACTGGCAATTGTTTTATGGATTTTAGTAATTGGCACATTTGCTGTGGCAATTGTTAAACATCAATTATGGAGCATGGGACCAATAATAACGTATAATCGGCCGCGTAACTTTCTTGGCTGGATGATTGTTGGTGCAATTGCTTCAACAGCAGTCAGTGCGGTTTTAAAATTGGTGCAAGGAAAGTAAATATTATAAATGGATAAAAAGTATTACACTACGAAACTAGGTCAAATTGCATATTCCGGTAGATCGGGCAAACCACTAATTGTTTTTCTCAATAGTTTTGGCAGCTTTGATACTGCGCAGAGTTTTAGCAAAGTAATCGACGAGCTGCCCGCAGAAGATGGCATATTTGCACCTGATTATTTGAATACCGGCTTTAGCGGTAAATCAACTGTGTCTTACACAATCACAGCAGAAGCAGATGAACTAGCCAAAATGATTAATAGTTTTAATGCCGCAAAAGTAATCATCGTGGCGCACAGTATTGGCGGCGTTTATGCTTTTCAAATGCAAGTAAAAGTAAAAAATCTGCGTGCCCTCATTTTGATTGAACCAACGACGAGGGAAATAATATTAAATCCGCCAAGAGAGCAGGGCTATCTTGACCAGGAAAAACAAGAACGCAATGCAGAACAGTTTATTCATGACAAAATTTTTAGCTTATTTTCTGAACAAGAGGCAATGGCTTTTTGGCAAACTACAGAAAAGAATGCAGATCAGTTTGATGACCAAGCAAGCCAAAATGCCATTAGTGCGATGAAAAACGACCATTTCTGGCAGTCAACAATGCGAATGAACGATGACATTCCGGTATTTATTTTTACGGAGGCATACCGCCAAAAAGAATACGAACGTTCAGAATACAATAATCAGAAAGCTAAAATTATTCCGTTAGGTACATTTCATTATATTCAGTGGGAATATCCTGAAGAAATTGCGAATAGGATAATTGAAATAGCTATGCGGAAAGAGTAATGCGTTAAAATTAAAAAATTTTTTATTGTAGACTAATTCCAATATCGTCAGGGATTAGTCTTTTTTTTGCTGTGCCTAAATATATAACCTTTTTTAATTAATAATTTTATATTTTTGCTAGGTTATTTATTTAGCAAATTTTTAAGGGGTTGACTTAATGTCAAGTTTAAGGAGTATCTTAATGAAAAATGCAAGAAAGGATTAAATCTTAAAATATAAATAGAAGCAAAAAGTTAATAAAGTGATATCTAATAACTTAGTGAATAATTATTGGGATTGGATTCTTAGTTTAGAGGAATAAAAAATGAAAAAAAACGGTATTATTGCAGCTTTTATAATAGTAATTTTAGGGGTTATGGGTTGGAATGTTTATCAGCACAATCAGTCATCTGAGCAATCAGCACAACCTAAAAGTAGTTCATCAAAAAAACAGAGTGCAAAAGTTGATAGAAATACTAATAAGAAAGATAAGATTTTAATTGTATATTTTTCCCGTGCGGGTCAGAACTATGGAGGGAGTAATTTAAAAATAGGTAATACTCATAGAATTGCTAATTATATTGCAGCCAGAACTGGTGGCGACAAATATGAAATTGTACCAGCAAAAAAATATCCGACTACATATCAGGCGACTGCTGATCAAGCCGAAAAAGAGCAACAGAATAATGCACGTCCCAAAATCAAAAATGCATTGCCAGACGTTTCTAAATACCAAACAATATTTATTGGTTATCCGATTTGGTGGAATGAATCGCCGATGATTGTCAGGACCTTTTTAGAACACGTTGACTTGAAAGATAAACAAGTTGTACCTTTTGTGACCCACGGTGGATCAGGTTTTGGTGACAGTTTGGCAATCTTAAAAAGAGAATGTCCAAAGGCAAAACTCTTGAAAGGTTTTCAAATTGATGGCTCACAAGCGAGTCACGCTCAAGGAAAGGTTAATTCCTGGCTAGACTCAATTGGGTTCTAATAGGGGGAAGATTCTTGCATAAATCTTTATTTTGGACTTGGATAGCAATATTTTTATTTCCGTTACCACTAGTCATTCAGTTTAATGAAATAATTATTACTACAAATGCAAATGCATTATATTATAATGCGGGCATAGTGGCTTATTGTTGGTGGCTTGTAAGTACATTTCTAGCTACGAGACCGCGATGGCTAGTTCAAAAAATTAGTTTGCCTAAGCTTTATAGTATTCATGGTATTTTGGGCGTTGGTGCATTTGCTTTAGCTTTTTTACATAGCAACAATCTGTTTTCAATGGGCTTTTTAATTAAGTTAACTGGCAAATGGGCATTATATATAGCGGCTTTTAGCCTTGCTTATGCAGTATTTTTTCTTTCAGGTTGGTTGGTAGACCATTTTAAGTGGGCCTACAGATTAAAAAACCAGCTTTCCCCTTTTTTTCGTCATCAAGTTTCTGTGTGGATTCATCGCTTAAATTTAGTAATGATATTACTAATTTGGCTGCACGTTCACTTAATTGGGCGGATAAATACCAATCTATCTTTCATGCTTATTTTTGATAGTTATTCTTTTATAGTAATTGGTTGGTATTTATGGAATCTTTGTTTTCCCAAGCTAAAAGAGGCCGTTGTAATTGATAATGAGAAAATCAATTTTGACACAATAAAACTGGTTTTGCAGATAAAATCGAAAACGATTAAGTATCAAGCAGGTGATTTTTACTTTTTAAGTTCTAAAGTTATTACTGATCGTCACCCTTTTTCTGTGACTGGTGTACCTTCTGACGAACAAAAAGTAACTTTTACTATTAGATTAGTAGGTGATGATACTAAAAAATTAGCAAGATTAAAAACTGGCGATGAGGTTAAGCTTGAGGGCCCTTATGGGTATTTTTGCCCCCACTATTGATCGCTTTTCCGGTAAAAGTCTGATACTAATTGGAATGGGAACAGGAATAGCTCCTTTGCTGAGTATAGCAAAGAAGTATCAAGCTAGTTATTCATTAAAAGTACTTTGGTGTGTTCATAAGAAAGAGGATTTATATTGCGATTCAGCTTTCGAGACTATGGTTGGTCCTGGTTTTAGCTATTACCGTCAAGTTGGCCACTTTACCGAAGAACAATTAATTAGTTTAATTGATGAAGAGCAACGAAAAGAGGCGCTTATTATCATTGCAGGACCGGCTAGTGGAGTATTAGGCATACGTAAAATACTACGCCAAAATGGCGTTCCCTATAATCATTTGCTTGATGAGCGCTTAACTATGTAAATGAAGAGAGGCGTTTAAATATTATTGAAGCGAAAGCCATAGAAACGAAATTGCTAATCGCACTTAAGAGAAAATTACGGATAATACAATAAAGTTTGCTAGTGATAAGTCAAAATCAATCGTGGCAGATGAACTAGCCAAAATGATTAATGGTTTTAATGCTAAACAAGTAATTCATCGTGGCGTACAGTATTGGTAGCGTTTATGCTTTTCAAATACTAGCAAAAGAAAAAACCTGAGTCTCTCACTTTGATTGAACCGGCTATTAGGGAAATAATATTAAATTTGCCAAGAGAGCAGGACTATCTTGACTAGGAAAAGCAAGAACACAATGCAGAATCAAGCAAACCAAAAAAGTTTGAAACGGCCTTCAATGTGTAAGCTTTTGTCTAAAATTTGGAAAAGCGCAATTGAATAGTATAATGAGTTTCAAAGCTGTTTAGACTTTGAAACTTTTTTTGCTAAATTGGTGGTGATCCATGTGAACAAAGGGTATAAATTCACTTATATTTTGTTGGTATTAATTGCTTTACTAGTAAGCTATCTCTGGTATTTTTTTCACTCGGAATTATATATTTCCTATGAGTTAGACTATCAAGTTAACGCGATGATCAAAAATCATGATATTAAAAAGATGAGAGCGGTATCTAAAGACAAAAAGATTTATACTTTCTTAGTTCATCTTAATAAGAATGATTCTTGCCAAAATACCTCTGATTACCAGGGCGGAACTCAGAATATTTATTGGTATGGAACAGAAATCAAGAAA
Organism: Lactobacillus sp. B4015; assembly: GCF_026536055.1. NCBI lineage: Bacteria > Bacillati > Bacillota > Bacilli > Lactobacillales > Lactobacillaceae > Lactobacillus > Lactobacillus sp. B4015. The sequence continues at coordinate 67,897 of NZ_JAFNOY010000010.1, read as the reverse complement.
AAAGCAATAGGAGTTGATATGAAAAAAGAAAATAACATCTACTGGAAAGTGGACAAACTATATTTTACGAAAAAGTAAATTAGTGAGTGTACTAAATGGATAAATTAATGCTTTTAAAGCAGAAAGCAATATTTAAAATTAGATTTTGACGATATAAAGGATGAAGTTAGTAATAAAATATAAACCTACAATTGAAAAACAGCTGTTAACACCACTTGCTTATAAAATTGTGCAGTGGATTGCGCTATGTGAATTCTTAATAGTTTTAAGCTTACCGTGGTTGTGGTTTAAGCTAATTGGATTTAAGTGCCGGCGCTTTAAGCTTTTTTTAGGTGCGATTTTGGCTCTAATAATTTGTTTTATTTTGTTTCTTTTTATTATCTGGGCTTCAGATAATATGTACTTTAAAAAATAAGAGATAAATATTGAAAATAACTGCCACTATTTGCTAACACCGCCTGTCATGTTAATTCAATGAAGTGGCTGATAAGAGGTTTACTAGACGGGAGAGGCGATCCACATATGGATCGCTTTTTTATTGGCTTTATTAGATTTCAAACAAAAATTTACGCGCATCTTGGGTAATAGCAAGGAGCCAAAAATAATTTTTTAGTAACTTGCAGTGGTCTTCTCAGTCGCTCTTTAGTGGGTAAACTTTGAAAAGGAAAATCAAAAAAAGTCTTGACAACCATTGGAAAGCGCATACAATATGAACTGTAAACTTTGTTAACCGGTTAACAAGAAATAAACAACAAGTCACTGTAAAGGAGCTGATTAAAAACTGGCACGCAAAATTTGCTGAGTCGGAATCAATTTTAAAGTGGGCTGACGCAGCAGCTTATGTTCAAGCTTTTGCTTAAGAATGTGCATAGCAACTTTACCAATGGAATATGAATCTTGGTGGATGCAGCTAATTGCTGGTGTCATTACTTGCATCCAGTCAAATTCTTCATAAGTTGCTACACCATAGTCTTGAGGGTAAGAATAACCGAGTTGCTGCATTGCCTGAAGTAGACGTAAAAGTACGCGAGCATTCATACAAAAGAAACCAATCTTGCTGGTATTATTGCGCTGCATGATTGAACTGATATTTTGGGTGAATTGCTGATATTCAATTTCTTTACCGTGATGAGGCACGGCAATCAAATGGTTTAGGGTTGAATAATTTGTCGCCTTGATAAATCCTTCGTAGCGCTGAGTTCTAGTACTGATATTTTGGAACGGCCAAGTGACAAAATAAAGGTTGTCATAATCTTTGTTTTTCATCTGTTTAACCAGTTTTTGAACGGATGTCATATTATCTGTTGCCACAGTATCAATAATTAATTTATTAGACTGGCGGTCAACCATTACTGTATTTTGGTTTGATAAGGATTCATAAATGGGGCTATCAGGATTAACCGGATCAACAATAATTCCGGCAACACCTTCATTTTGTAAACGTGTAATATTATCAATTTCTTTTTGCTCACTATTACCAGCATTAGTGAATAGGACACGGTAGCGGTAATTATCGCACTGCTCATAAATACCTGATAAAACCTGTGAAGTGAACGGGTTGGTAATATCCGCAATGGAAACGCCAATAGTTTTATTTTCGTTTTTTGCTAAATTGCGAGCGGTAGAGTTAGGCCGAAACTTAGTATCTCTAATTATTTGGCTGAGATTTTTACGCGTTTCTAAGGACATGTGATCATAATTGCCATTAAGGTAATTTGATACAGTAGCAGTTGAAACATTAGCCATCGTAGCAATGTCTTTGATTGTTAGTTTTCCCATAATTATTCCTCAATAAATACTTTATATATTAAGTATAACAAGTATAGCGTACTTTTTTATGACTTAAAGGGATAAATCTCGTAAATTTGTTAACCGATTAACATTGATCACAACTGATCAATATTGCTGAATGGCAACCATGAACGTGGTAAGGATAGCCGATCACAGCAGAAATCAGCCGCAAATTTACGGTTGGTTAAATAATTTCCTTTTTAAAAAAGGGGGATGAGGTTGTGTTAGAAACTGTTAATCGCATTTTTCAAATTTTTGGTGCTAGCGTTGTAGTACCACTGATGATTTTTATAGTTGCATTATGTTTAAGAGTTAAACCAAAAACGGCGATGATGAGCGCTTTTTATGCAGGCGTTGGCTTAACCGGCTTTGGCTGGATAATCCAAGCGTTCACGCCCACTATCACTAAGATTATTCGGCAAATGGTGAGCATTACCGGCATTAAATTACCAATTGTTGATATTGGCTGGCAAGCCGGCTCACTTGCTTCCTTCGGCTCAACGGTCGGACTTAGTTTCTTTGTTTTTGGGTTGATCGCTGAAGTTTTACTGTTTGCCTTGGGCGTAACCAAAATATTTATGGCTTCCAATTTGTGGAATAACTTTGGTTTTATGATTTGGGGCACGATGTGTTATTACGTTACCCATAATTTTTGGTTGTCACTCGGCTTATCGTTTTTTATGTTGCTTTACGCACTAGTTTTAGCAGAAATCCAGGCAGATCGTTGGTCCGATTATTATGGTGTAAAAAATGCTTCGGTTGCCTCCCTTCATAATATTGAGCAGGTTATCCCGGCGATCTTGCTAGACCCATTATGGAATCTGCTTGGATTCAATAAGGTAAAAATGACGCCGGAATATTTTAAAAACAAACTTGGCGTTTTCGGTGAACCAACGATCCTCGGGGCGCTATTAGGTTTGTTAATCGGTATTTTAGGTAATTTAACGAGTCTGGGTAAACTGCAAGCCTGGGGTCAAATCTTAACGGTAGCAGTTCAATTGTCAGCTGTTATGACCATTTTTCCATTAATTACTAACGTTTTTTCTAAAGCTTTTACGCCATTAGCTGATGAAATTGATAAAAATACGCATAAAAATGCATCGGCTTCAAAGGCAGATGCAGTGACTGCAACGAGTAAAAAGCGGTGGTTCTTGGGCGTTGATGATGGTGTTGGTTATGGCGAGCCCGCAACAATTATTGCCGGCGTCATTCTAATTCCGATTATGGTAGTGATTGCCTTCATTCTTCCCGGTAATAAAACATTACCCATTGTGGATTTGATTTCTTTGCCCTTTATGGTGGAATCAATCGTTGCTTTAACTCGTGGTAATATTTTAAAGGTAATTGCTAACGGAATTGTTTGGTTCAGTTTGGGCTTATATGCGTCAAGCTGGCTTGGCACTTTTTACACTGGGGCGGTAGCACATTATGGCGTTGCTTTACCTGCTGGCATTGTTTTGATTACCAGCTTTAACTTGATGGCACGGCCACTAAATGCTTTAGTATTTGCGGCTTTTGTATCACAAAATCCGCTTTATATTGGCTTAGCTATCTTAGTTTATTTGGCTTTATTGTACGGCTTGCGGCGCTATCGGCCTCAGATTTGGCAATACTTAGACAAAATGTCTGCCAAAAATGTTGGCTATTCTGGGAGTAATGAAAAGATAACTTATTAATAAAAAGGAGATAATTACGATGAAGAGAATTGATGGACACTTGCATTTGGTTCGGTCAGTGGCGGGCTTATCTGCCAAGGGCCGAATGACGCCTTTAGGCAATGGCAAGGCGATTTGGGATAACGGCATGTTCTTAAACCTGATCCCAGAAGGCTGGGGCGTTCATGATTTTACGGCTGAATCGGCATTGAAGGTAATGCAGGAAAATGATGTCGAAAAAGCTGTGCTGCTTCAGGGCAGTTTATACGGTTTTCAAAATTATTATTCTTACCAGGCTGCTAAAAAATATCCCGATAAGTTTATTGCCGCTTTTTCAGTCGATCCGTTTGCGGATAATGCCATGGAAATTGTCAGACGTCATGTTGAGGATTTGGGCTTTCGGGCAATTAAGTTGGAGATTAGCCAGGGTGGAGGTCTGCACGGCTACCACAAGCCATTCCGTCTGGATACGTCACCCGAATTGGGAAAAATTTTCCATTTCTTCGCTGATTATCCTGGCTTTGTCATAACCGTTGATTACGGCGACTACACGCAATATAGCTATGAGCCAGAGGCAATTGTTAATTTGGCTCAGAGGTACCCCAAATTAGACTTTGTCGTCTGTCACCTATCGTTTCCGAATGCCGATCATTTAAATCGTTTGGAAAACGCACTTCAGCAGTGGGAGCCGTATGCTAACATCTACACCGAGATTTCCGCAATTCAAGATATTGAAAAAGAAACAGAATTTCCGTTTCCACGTTGTCAAAAAGATGTTGCTTTAGCTAAAAAGGTGCTAGGTGCTAAAAGAATCTTTTGGGGAACCGATTCGCCATGGTCATCAACGTTCAATTCCTATCACAACTTGGCAACATGGTTAGAAGCAACGGATATCTTTACTGAATCAGAATTAGAAGACGTTATGTATAATAATGCCAACCGCATTTACTTTAAGCCGCAAAACGTGCAAGCAATGCGTGATAGTGTAGATCCAGTTTTTAAAAACAAATAAAGGAGCTAGAAGATGAGCAAAATAAAAGTATTGGTAACAGGGATTATTCCTGAGGCAGGACTTACCGAATTAAGGAAAAACTTTGATGTAACCTATGAGCCTGAGAAGGAAACGCGCGAATGGGTGTTAGAGCATTTATCTGAATATGAGGGCCTACTCATTATGGGGCTGAAAGGTGACCGTGAATTGATTGATGCGGGAACCAATCTCAAAATTATTACCGCTAACGGTGTGGGCTTTGATCATATTGATATTGAATATGCTAAACAAAAAGGGATTGTTGTCGCTAATTGTCCGCAGGGCGTCCGGGTTCCAACTGCTGAAATGACCTTTACCCTATTATTAGCTACTGTGCGTCATTTGCATTTTTACGATAAAGTCGTGCGCTCAGGCAACTGGATTGATGTTTCAGAACCCAAATATATGGGGATGAGCTTACAGGGGAAAACACTAGGTGTTTATGGTATGGGCAGAATTGGCTCTGAAGTTGCTAAATTTGCTCAGGTATTCGGCATGAAAGTAATTTATAATGATGCGCATCGCTTGGATAGTGCATTAGAAACAAAGCTCGACGTTAAGTACGTTGATTTTGCCACAATGGTTAAAAATTCAGATGTGATTACGCTGCATGCGCCCGCACTACCATCAACTACGGGAATTTTTAATGCGCAAGTCTTTAAGGAAATGAAAAACTCGGCTTATATCATCAACGCTGCGCGGGGTCAGCTGATTAAACAGGATGATTTAATTGCAGCCCTTAAAAATGGTGACATTGCTGGTGCTGGTCTGGACGTTTATGAAACAGAACCAAATATTCCGCAAGCACTGCGTGACTTGGATAATGTAGTTTTATCCCCACACGCTGGAACTGGAACTTTAGAAGCACGGACCGCGATTGCGGCTGAAGCATCACAGAACTTGATTTCTTATTTACGAGATCATCAACCGTTAAACCAAGTTAACCAGTAAAATTTTTCTAGCTCTTAGGTCAAGGTGCTTGATTGCTAGTGCATTCACAGAGCAATCTCCAAGTTCATCCGGGGATTGCTTTTTTTTAAGTTAATTACTTGAGGTAAATAGATGAAATTTAGCAAAATTTTTAGCGACCAGTTGGATCACTGTTATGCAATCATGCGTCTGCAAGCTTTAGACCGTGATTTTATCATTGTCGCTTCGGAAGAAAACCAACCATGTTACGCCTATGATTTGGATAATCACTTTAAAAAAACGACGGTTTGGTCAACTGTTGGCGGCACAATGACTTTAGTGCCGCTACCGGGAAGTCTGAATTTTTTAGCTACACAAAAGTTCTATCCCGGTTTCAACTCCCAGCATTGCCGCATTGTGAAGGAGACCTTTAACGGGACAGGCTGGGACCAAACTGTCATTGGCGAATTTCCGTATATTCACCGTTTTGACCTGATTCCGCAACCTGAAAGTGGTGCTTACTGGTATGTTGGCTGTTCGATTGCCAACTCCAAAAAATTTACTGATGATTGGTCGGATCCTGGCAAAGTCTGGGTTGGCACTTATGACGATGAGCAAGCAAAATTGACGAATTTACGTGCTTTGCCAATTAGAATTACTAAAAATCACGGCTATCACCGCATGGCGGGTTATTCATTAATTACCGGTGCTGAGGGTATTTTCAGGCTTGATTATCCCAGCCAAACGAGTGATTGGCACTTGCAGCAGTTAGCACAAAAAGAAACTTCAGATATTGCCGCAGCAGATATTAACGGTGATGGTCAACTGGAATATTTGGCAATTGAGGGCTTCCATGGCTCACACTTAAGAATGTATGATGCGAATTTTAATTCTGTAGCAACTAGCGAATTTGCAACACCGTTTGGCCACGCAATTTGGGGTGGAGAAATTGCTGGACGTGATTATTTCTTATTCGGCTGGCGTGCAGGAAAGCAGGGCCTTGAATTAATTAAAGATCTTCAGTTAAACGCGACACTGATTGGTGAGCACTTAGGACCAAGTAATGTGACCGTTTTTGCCAAAAATAAGCACCAATATTTATTGTCCGCCAACCGCGAAGCTAATGAAGTAGCGGTTTATCAAATCAGTACTAAATAGGGTGAATAAAATGAATTACTTTTTAACCATTGATAATGGAGGAACTAATACTAAGGCAATCATTATTGATGCACAAGGTCACCAACTAGGCAAGGCGTCATTTGGCACTAAGAGACTAACACCTCAGCCTGATTTTCAAGAAATTGCTCTAACTACGCTGTTAACTGATATTGGTCATGTCATTCAAAAGGCCTTGCAAAATGCCCAGATTATGCCCGAGCAAGTTAGTGCGGTAGCTGTTGTTGGACATGGTAAGGGATTATACGTGCTCGACCAAAATGGCAAGATTTTTATGAACGGTATTTTGTCAACGGATAGTCGTGCTAAAAAGATTGCGGCAGCGTTAAATCAGCAAGTAGCACGGATTTATCCGCTTAGCCATCAACAAGTTATGGCTAGTCAGGCACCGGTTATTTTGCGCTGGTTAAAAGAAAACCAACCAGAAAAGTATCGACGGATTGGTTATGTTTTATCCAATAAAGATTTTATTCGCTATTTATTAACGGGAAAAATTTACCAGGAATTGGGCGATGCTTCTGGTAATAATCTAGTTAATTTGGATACTGGTTCGTATGATTCGCACCTGTTAGACTTTTTTGGAATACCGGAAATTTATCCTAAACTGCCATCAATTATTCATGCAACAGATTATGCTGGTGAAATTACTGCTGAGGCTGCTCAAGTTACTGGTTTACGGCAAGAAACGCCGGTTTATGGTGGGATGTTTGATATTGATGCTTGTGCCCTGGCAACAGGGGTGTTGGATGAGCAATTATTCAGTATGATTGCTGGTACGTGGAACATGAACATTTTTCCTAGTAAGCAGCAAGCTCCGATTACGGCGGGCTTAATGAATTCAATCTTTCCGACGGGTGAAAATCTCATCGAGGCTTCTAGTCCGACTTCCGCTGGTAACCTTGATTTGATGCTGAAAATGTTGCTAGCAGACGAAAGTCAAAACGCCCAAGCCAATCACAAATCAATCTATAATTATTTGGAAACAATGCTCGAAAACACTGATGCAAATTATGCACAGCTGGTGTTTTTCCCATTTTTATACGGTAGTAACGTTGATCCAAACGCTGAAGGTGCCTTTATGGGGATTCAAAGCTCAACAACGAAGTCAGAAATGATTAGGGCCGTTTATGAAGGAATCTGTTTTGCCCATCATTATCACGTTGATCAGTTGTTAAAGGTTTTAGGGCATCCACCAGTTGCCATTCGCATGTCTGGGGGAGCTTGCAATTCTAAACAATGGGTTCAAATGTTTGCGGATGTTTTAAATTTACCGATTGAGCTCACCGCAGCAACTGAACTTGGTGGGTTAGGTGGCGCAATTGCTTGTGCCGTCGGTTCTGGTGTTTATCCGGATTTTCTGACGGCAGTGAGCAAAATGACCCGGGTAGTTGCGCGCTATGAGCCGCGTGAAGCAGCAACAAAGATATATGAGCAAAAATATCATGTGTACAGGTCCTTATTGCAGGCGCTTGATGGCAATTGGGCTGGACTAAACGACTTAAAAAGGAGTTGAATAGTAATTATGACCGTTAATTCTCTAGGTATTTATGAAAAAGCCCTGCCACAAAACCTATCTTGGCGCGAGACCTTTGAACTCACCCATGAACTGGGCTTTAATTTTTACGAATTTTCCGTTGATGAAAGCGATGAGCGCTTGGCCCGGCTTGACTGGAGCCACGAGGAACGCAGCCGCATGCGCAGCTTAATGTGGCAAACGGGGATGCGGATCAACAACTTAATGTTGTCCGGGCACCGCCGTTTTCCGCTTGGCTCAAAGGATCCCGCTATCCGACATAAGTCTGTGCAGATGCTAGCCAAAGCCGTCGACTTATGCGTTGATTTGGGTATTCACAATATTCAAATGGCCGGCTATGATGTTTATTATGAAGACAAGAGCGCCTTATCGCGCGAATTATACGTTGAAAATCTAACTAAATGTGTTCACCTGGCAGCTAAAAAGAATGTTATGCTATCAATTGAAACCATGGATGACCCGTTTATTAATAACCTGGCCAAAATCAGTCATTATCATGACCTGGTTAAAAGTCCTTGGTTGCAGGCTTACCCTGATTTAGGTAATTTAAGCGCCTGGCCGGAAAACGATGTCCCGGCAGAATTAGAAAACTACATTGACACCATTTGCGCGATTCACTTAAAAGACAGTAAACCAGTAACGGCCACTTCAGAGGGGCAGTTCAAGAACGTGCCTTTTGGTGATGGCTGCGTTGACTTTGCCGGTCTGCTGCGTCTGCTTGTTCGGTTAAACTACAATGGCAGTTTTACCATTGAGATGTGGTCTGGTGATAACGGCGATGAACAGGCAGTGGAAGAAGTCAAGGCTGCCAAAGCTTTCTTTGACCGCCTCTTTGCGCAGGTGGGCATCGAGCAGGAAACAGTTAAGTGAAAGGAGAAGAGCAAATGCTTGAACAATTAAAACAAAAAGTCTATGAGGCGAACATGCAGCTGCCAAAGCTGGATCTAGTCACCTTTACTTGGGGCAATGTTTCTGGCATTGACCGTAAGCAGGGGTTATTTGTTATTAAGCCTTCTGGTGTGCCATACGAAGAACTGACGCCCGAGGATTTGGTCGTGATTAATTTAAAGGGCGAAGTGGTGGAAGGCAGCCGCAATCCGTCAAGCGACACTCCGACACACACATATTTATACAATCATTTTCCTGAGATTGGCGGGATTGTCCACACGCATTCGCCTTGGGCGGTAGCCTTTGCGGCGGCACAAATGGACATTCCGGCACTAAACACGACGCATGCCGATACCTTCTATACTGATGTCCCGGCCGCTGATGCTCTGACTAAAGCCGAAATCGAAGAAGACTATGAGGGCAACACCGGTAAGACGATTGTGCGCACTTTCAAAGAGCGCCACCTGGATTATGAAGCAACACCGGGCTGTTTGGTCAGCCAGCACGGCCCGTTTACTTGGGGTGAAACTGCTGCCAAGGCGGTTTATAATGCAAAAGTCTTAGAAGTGGTAGCTGAGGAAGATTACCACACCTTGCAGTTAACGCGGGCAAACAGCCACTTGCCGCAATATCTGCTGGATAAGCATTACTACCGCAAGCACGGTAAAAACGCCTATTACGGGCAGGACAATGCACAATCAAAGACACACGCTAAACGAAAATAAGGTAAATTAATAATGCCATGCTTTAACTTGGCATACCATGATAGAAATTGATTAACAATGGAGTAATCCACCAGAGACAGTCTAAGCCGGTAGAACCATCGCTATTAAACTAGCTGTATTATAATAAATAATTAGATTAGTAATTTTATTTTGAGGTACTACTATGAAATTTAATCAAAAATTTATGTTAGGTATCATCGCAAGTACATTGGCCTTTAGTGCAGCTATTATATTAGTAAATCAAAATAGCACCACAGTTGCTGCTGCCACTTCATCTAATAAGTTGAAATTAGCTCATGGTGCATATGTTTATAGCAAGTCTGGCAAACGCATGCGAACATATCGCGGTAGTATGTGGAAGACTCACTTTAAGAAGGGCGCTACGGTTAAATTCACGGGTTCTATTAAACCAATAGAACGTAACAGCAAGCACTTCTTCTTGCTTGATGATGATAATTACCACCAATCTTGGCTGCCATACCGAAAGGTAGGTGGTAACTGTTACTATAATATTGGCAACGGTGGTTATATCAAAGCTGGCAACGTTAAACAAATTGCTGGTAAGCCACTATATATCTCTGAAGCAACAGTTAAAATCTCAAATATGGGACCAACAGAGAAATCGGTTTTTACTGGAACTGGAGACAGTAAAGTGATTCTCAAAGATGGTAAAACCTATAAAGTAGACTACATTTATTCTGACTATGGTGGTAATAACCTACAAAATTATTATCATATAGTAAATATAGATGGCGGTGGATTTGCGACCAGACTTGTTAAAGACAAACCCCGACAAAGATTAGCCACACGAACTAGTTACACGTACGTTGGCTTTATAAGAAAAAGTAATGCTTATACCATTACAAGCATTCTCAATCCTAAATCTAGCGATAACGTTAGAAGTTTCAATAAAAATATAAATGTCCCTATAATTGAGGCTATTTATCTTTGGGTAGCACAAGATCGGAAAGCCGAACTATTTTATAGATTAATGGATGTTTCTACAATGAGTCCAAACGACACCCCTTTAAATCAGCCTGCATATATCAAGGCCGATGATACAAAATACATATCAGGTCCACTATTAACACCGATTAATACAGTTTATGGCGCTGAAGAAGATAGTAAAGTAGCCAATAAATCAGACAGGCAAGTTCTTCAGTCCCTAATTAATCAAGAAAATGTAATTAAAGATACAGATAATTATAAAAATGATAACTATGAAGGCTTTACCTCAACATACAATTATTATCTTAAAAAAGCTAAAGCCATTAACTCTTCACAGGCAGCAAGTATTATTGAAGTTAAACAAGCGGCTTGGCTTTTAAGTCGAGCCCAGCAAAGATTATTAGAAGCAAACGAAGAAAAAGCTATTTCAACTGCTCAGCCAGCTATGTACTAGTTTTGGCTAGAAAGTTCAAAAATAAGATTTGGTAATCTTATTTTTTTACTCCTTTTTCGAACATGTGTTTGCACAAATGGAAAAAGAGTGCTATGTTAAATGTAATCTCGAGATTATATTAACTTGTTACAAAAATTTTTTTAATATCGAAAGGAAATTATTGAAATCTAACAAGATTTTTTAAGAGTTAAACATCTAAAAAGTATATTACTTATTTACCTTCTGAACGAACCCAAATAGAATGCTATTTTAATGTCTTTTTGTCTATTAAAACATGTTTCATAAATTAATTGACTTTTTGAAACAAAATGCTATTATTTAATGTAAGCGATTGCAAATATTAGCAGTCACAAAATAATTTGTAGGAGTAGATAAAAATGGCTGAAAACAATAAGGTGAATTTTCTGAATGAGAAAGTAATTCCCTTTTTTAACCGCATTTCGAGTGCTAGGCACATGGTTGCCTTACGTGACGGGATGACTGCCGCAGTGCCAATGATTATAATTGGTTCTCTTTTTATGATTGTGGGGCAGTTCCCTGTCAAAGGCTATCTGGACTTTATGGCACATATTTTTGGTCCTAACTGGGCGAATGTTGTGCAGTATGTCACTAACGCATCGTTTAATATTATGGGCTTAATTGCTGTTGCTGGGATTTCTTATAGCTTAGCTAAAAGCTACCGCGACATTGATCCTTTTTCCGCGATGATTGTGGCGATTGCTGCCTTTATTTTGACCATTCCACTTCAGGTCGGTAAAGATGGCGGATTGCTGATCCCGTTGAAACAGTTTGACTCATCAGGTCTGTTTACTGCCTTGTTAGTAGGGTTATTTGTTACCGACCTATATGTTTGGTTGATGCATAAAAACCTGGTTTTCAAAATGCCAGATACGGTTCCACCAGCAGTCAGCAATTCTTTTGCAGCTCTGTTTCCGGGGGCAATTTCCTTATTCGTAGTTTGGCTAATTAGAATTGGTGTTGAAGCGACGCCAATGAAAAGCATCCCTAACGTTATTACCTTCTTCTTGCAAGACCCAATGAGCAAGGTAACCAACACTCTTGGTGGTGCTTTAGTTATTGAACTAGTTATTTGTATCTTGTGGTTTTTTGGTATCCATGGTGCCAACGCAATTTCCGGTATCATTGATCCAATTATGTATGCGGCACTTGCTGCTAATGCTGCTGCAATGAAGGCTCACCAACCATTACCTAACATTATTACGAAAACCTTTTTTGATAACTTTGTTCATATCGGTGGTTGTGGTGCTACTTTGGGCTTTGTCATTTTGATGACTTTTGTTGCCAAAGACCAGGAAATGAAGGCATTAGGAAAACTATCAATTGCTCCAGCCTTTTTCAACATTAATGAACCAGTTATTTTCGGGGTACCAATTGTTTTAAACTACCGCATTATTATTCCATTTATTTTGGCACCAATGGCCAATATCATTGCGACATATTTTGCCATGAAAATGGGCTGGGTAGCTAAGACAATCGGTATTTATCCGCCATGGACAACGCCACCATTTTTATCAGGAATTTTGGCAACGGGTCACATCTCCGGTGGTATAATGCAATTGTTTAACATTGTCATGGATACAATAATTTACTATGGTTTCTTTAAGAGCATGGATCGCGCTAAATTAAAAGTTGAACAAAAAGCGACCGATTAATTAAGATTGAGCTGAAGGTGTAAAGGTGCGCAAAAATAAGAAGCTGACGGCCACGCAGTCACAGATTTACAATTACATCGTGGCTAACAAAGAACAGGTAATAACTATTACCTTACGCGAGCTGGCACAGATTTTACACGTTGCACCAGCTTCTGTTGTGCGCACTCTGACAGCCTTAGGATACAAGCATTACTATGAATTGCAAAGCCAAATTAGGGAAGAGTTAAGTCGAAATAAGGTTGTCGACGACATTACGTATCAAGCACAATATTATTTTTCAGCGAACTTTTTGCCGGATTATGAAGAAAAAATTGAGCAGTTTAAGCAATTTGCCCGTGAAACTAAGGACTTTATCTTTTTCGGAATTGGCACTTCTGGAGATCTATGTGATTATGGCGCACGCCAATTTGTTAACAATGGCCGTAATGCCTTTGCAATCGGTGACCCATATTATCCTATCGAACTTAGTCGTGACTCTTATCAAAATAAAACGGTTATTGTCCTATCTATCAGTGGTGAAGGACAGCCGACAATTGACCAAGTCAAGCATTTTCGCGAACAGGGTGCTAAGATTGTTAGCATTACTAATGATGAGGATAATACGATTGCCAATCTTTCGGATCTTAATTTTTCCTATCATTTAGAGTTCAAAATTATTGATCGGACAATTAATTTAACTACGCAGGTTCCGGTTGTCTACCTACTTGAGCGGCTATCACGGGCCCTTGCTGGATAACTAATGAAATTAACTAAGCTGATGAATCATTCTGATTTGTCGGCTTTTTGTTTTAGCGAGTGCTATTTTTTCAGCGCAATGACATTCTTCAACAGTCATATTTTGATTAGAGACGGGAGTGACAGAGCTACTAATCAATGATATAGTAATAAAAATATTGACTTAATTAGCTATTGAATTGCAGTTAATAAGCCGTCTACTTAAAAATAAAATAGTAAAAGTTAGATTTAACTTCTAAAGGGGATAACATGGAAAAAGTTTTTTTAGCATCATACTTTGCCGGCGTAACCGCACAATTTCAAGATTTTATTAAGAGCAAAGCAATTACCGACCGAGAAATTGTCTTTATCCCAACTGCGGGTAATGTTGAGGATTATACTGACTATATTGATGAAGGACGAGCAGCTTTAGTGGCAATGGGCTATCAAGTTGACGAATTAGATGTTGCTAGTGAAAGCCAAGCTGCAGCAATTGCCAAAATAAAGGCTGCGCAAATAATTTATATTAGCGGCGGCAATACGTTTTATTTATTACAAGAATTAAAGCGCAAGCAGTTATTGCCGGTAATTAATGAGAAAATCAATGCTGGGATACCCTACATTGGCGAATCAGCCGGGGCGATTATTATGGCACCTAACATTGAATATAATAGTTTGATGGATGATACAAGTGTAGCTCCTGATTTAACCGATTACTCTGCTTTAGCACAAACTGATTTTTATACACTGCCACACTTTGAGGAAGAGCCGTTTGTTGAAGCAGATGAAAAAGTTATTGCTACCTATCAAAATCAAATTAATTTAGTGCCGATTAATAATTCTCAGGCAATTATTAGTGATGGTGAAACCTATCAAATAGTTTAAGTTTAACCTAACTTTCTGCTAAGTTCGTGCACAGATTGCATAAATAGTCCTAAACTAATTTTAGAAGTAAAAGACTTTAAGTGAGGCATGGAGGTGCGTTATGGGCTTTTGGATAATGATTTTGTCTCTTGTCATTGGAATTGCACTGATCGTTATGGCTTTTAAGCGGGACTTTTCAAACACAAAAAATGTTTTACTTTTAAAAGCATCATTAACAGTCTTAGGTGCCATATTAGTAGTATTTGCAGTTTTTTTGGCTACTCCTTTTGGGGCGGAGATTATTATGGAGCTGACATAGCCAACTTAATATGTTAATATTAAATTAATGTATTAATTATATTTTAAGGGGGGGTCATGGTATTGACTCCTTTTTTGTCTATTAAAAATCTGTGTTATTTAGACCTTTTTCCTGGGCGAAAAAGCTTGAATTGGGCAAATATTACTTGTGCGTGATTTTTTATGTAATTTAATATACTTATATGACAAAGCTATTTGTTTTATTGATTAGATAATGCTAAAATTTGTTTATTTTAAAATGTGAATATTATTAAAAAACTGTAGAGTCTACAAGCACTCTAATAATAACTCAGAAAGGTTGGGACAATATGGAAACTTCTTTAAAGTTTGCACCAAAATGGAAGCTAATTATATATATGCTTTTTGCGGTTATTAGTGCACTAGGAAATGTAGTCATTGCTTATGTGACTAAGATCATGCTGAATGCAGCGCAAAATCATCAGGGAAACATTTACAGTTTGGTAAAAATCGCTGGTATAGGCTCATTGGCAATTGTCATGATTATGCTGTCCAACTTTGCATACCGTTACGTGAAGTGCGAGATTATTAAAGATATCAATATTTATTTGAAAGAAAAAACGATAGGATACTTAATCGATCAGCGCAGTGATTCACAAAAAGACGGCTTAAGTTTCATGACTAATGACCTTAAGCAAATTGAGACGGCAAAGACGTCTAATGAGCTCATGATTATCTCGGAATTGATTGCTTTTTTGCTCTCTTTAGCTGTAGGAATAATCAATTCGTGGGTATTAACAATGGTTTTTATGGTAGCAACTTTGGTCCCCGGCTTAGTTCAAAGAGCTTTCACCAAAAAAATTCAAGATAAATCTGAAGTCTGGGAAGCAAAGAATGCTTCGTACACGCAGAGCGTTAACGATGGTTTGAATGGAGCACAAACGGTTGACTTATATGATGCGCAGAAGCCAACGGTTTTAAAGGTTGTTAGTAGTGCGAAAAAGATGGAAAAAGCTTTGATGTCACTAAACTTTACTCAAGCATCGGCAGGAGAAGTCATCATGACTTTTGCTGATATTTTTAGTTTCATACTGCCGTTTCTTGTTGGTGCAGTCTTGATGTTTCAAGGACAAATTGGTGCTGGTACGTTGGTCATGATAGTCCAGTTATCAAATGAATTTATTAATCCAATTGTGAATATTTTTCAACAGCTTAATCAAATCAAGTCAACTAAACCGATGTGGGACAAGGTTGAAAAAGCACTGCGTTTTTCAAGTAGTAAAGCACAACAGGTAAGTGGAGGTACTTTTACTGGATTACAAGTCGAAGATGCATCATATAGTCAAAATGGCCACCAAATTTTGACAGATCTGTCTTTAACGATTGCTCCTAATGAAAAAATCCTGTTGATGGCTCCAAGTGGCTGGGGGAAAACGACAGTATTAAACCTGATGCTAGGCAAAATCAAGCCGGATAAAGGAAATGTATATATTAATCAAAAAAACGTGACAGGAAACTGGAATATGGCGCACGATAACTTCAGTTACGTTAACCAAAAGCCGTTTATTTTTGACGATACTATCAAATTTAACATTTCTTTAGGACGCGAGGCTACAGACAATGAACTAGCATATGCGATAAAATCAGCAGGACTTACTGATTTAATTTCAGAGAAAGGTTGGAACTATCAAGTGGGCGAAAAGGGCGTCAACTTATCGGGCGGTCAAATTCAACGAATTGAGATTGCTCGTGCATTGCTGTCTGAGCGACCAATTCTTCTAGCAGATGAGGCTACCAGTGCCCTTGACCCTGAGTTATCTCTTGAAATTCACAAGACTTTGCTAAAGCAGCCAAACTTGGCCGTGATTGAAGTAGCCCATAAAATCTCTGAGGAAGAAAAAGCGATGTTTGATCAAATTATCAAACTGAATAAGAGGTGATGAATGTGGAAAAAGATGAAGTACTTGAACGATATTTGGATGCTAACGGGGTGGTTAAAGTTTGGCCAAGCAAGGCTAAAAATAGATTAGTAATTTTAGAATACTTAGCTTCTAAGTTTCAATCGGGAAAACAGTATTCGGAGCAGGAAGTTAATTTAATTTTGATGAAGTACCTTGATGACTAGGTCACACGAAGACGTGATTTAATTAAGTACTTTTTTTAAACCGAACTGATGATGGCCGGTTTAATTGGGTTAATTTGCAAAAAAGGAGTAAATCGTGATTCTTGATACGGAAAAATTACAAAAACGGGTAATAGAAAACAAGAAAAAGCATGGCTTTAATACCACTGACATAAAGTTTGAGCTGCTTTTATTGTATGGAGAGGTCAATGAACTTTTTCAAGCCTGGCTGAAACAAGACAGAGATAATATCAGTGAAGAATTGGCCGATGTCGCTATTTTTCTTATGGGCATTGCCGAAATGCTAGGCAGCGATTTAGGGACGGATATTGTTGCAAAGATGAAGATTAATGAAAAACGCGTTTATGATAAAAATGGGACTAAGAGCTTGAAAAAGTGATTACAAGTAAAAATGACAGTCAGTATCATAATACAGGCTGTCATTTTTATATCTAAAAGATTACTTAATCTTAGCAAGTGCATCATTTACGGCACTTTTAATGGCATTGGAAGTTAACGAAGCACCTGAAACTGCATCGACATCAGTTGAGTTTGCCTTCACTATATTGTTGAGCAAAGGACGAATGATTTTTTGACCTATTTCTTTAGTCTCACTTTGTTTAACCACTTCAATCTTCTCAATCTTGCTTTTATTGTCATTCACGGTAACTTTAACAACAAACTCATTGCCCATGCCTTGGTCGCTTTTACCAAGATATTGATTAGCATTGGCGTGATAATCAACCGGCTTTTCGTCACTCATTAAAAATTCTTTTGCTAGAGGTGAAATGCTGCTGACAAGATCGTTGTCTTCGCGCGCAACATTTTCACCGGCAATTTTACCAAAAATAAGCAGTTCTGCGACATCTTGACCAGCTTGATATTGATTAGTGGTGATGCTTCCGGCTTCGCCAGCACCATACAGCCCTTTAATGGCTGAACCATCTGATCGCAGAATTTCGGCTTTTTCATTTCTGCGCGGGCCGCCTTGAGTATTTAGTGCCGCTGGTTGCAACCTGATTGCATAAATTTTGCCATCATCAAGCGAAGTCATAGTTTCGCCTTTCCTGCCGAACGGGTAATCTTTGCCTAACTTTGCGAGTTCATTAAAATCACGGACTGTCTGCTTAAAGGTAGCAACGTCAAATTTCAACTTATCAGCTAGTTGAGAAACAGAAGCAGCACTGATTGCCGTCTTTAGCGCATTTTGCAAGGCAGGATCCTGGATCTGCTCTAATTGCTTTCTTTGCTTTTCGTCAAAAATTATCCAGGACTGTGTAGTCAGGTATGGGTGTCTGCCAAAACCATGAATAAAGAGATAGCCTGCCTTAGAGTGCTGGTCCTCAGGGAAGTAACGCGTACCATCATTACCCACCACAAAAATACTGCCAGTATAAAGTTGCGGCCATGTGAAAGACAAGATGCCACGTTCACCGTCAGTAACGGCATAAGTCAAGCCGTGGTAAAGGCCACCGCCGTTAAAGATGCCCGTATGCCACTGATCAGCGCCAGCTTCGGTGCTCAACTTAATTGCATCGCCTTTATTATAGAGCGTACCCATTGGCACCATCTTTGGAACTCCTAAAAAGTCTTGAATGCGCTTGGGGTCATTTTCAAATCCACCAGCAGTAAGAACTACGCCTTTTTTAGCATGAACATAAATATTATGTTTTTTTCTTTTAATCACAGCCCCCACAACTCTTCCGCTGGAATTTTGCAGTAAATGAACAGCGGGGGAATCATACCAAACAGTAATGCGGTCAAGACGTTTCAGCACTTCATTTCTAACAGCTTTCCATAAAGCACCGTCTTCGATTTGCTTACCATCATGAACCGTATACATATCATATTCAGAAGCTCCTGGGTAATCCGGATAATCAGGGAAATCATTGATAACCGACTGCA
Source organism: Lactobacillus sp. B4015 (assembly GCF_026536055.1). Lineage (NCBI taxonomy): Bacteria > Bacillati > Bacillota > Bacilli > Lactobacillales > Lactobacillaceae > Lactobacillus > Lactobacillus sp. B4015. The sequence continues at coordinate 49,233 of NZ_JAFNOY010000010.1, read as the reverse complement.
CAACCGGGCTTGATTTATGGTCTAAGAAACTAAAAGGTTTAGCGCTTAAGTATTTCACTAAATAATCCTGCATGTTGGCAACGCCGTCAACAAAAGTGTCAATGACTTTTTCATCGAGCTCAAAGGGTGCAGTCATCTGCGAATAATATTTTTTATATGAATCCCTGTTTTTTGTACCGGCAATCATTTGGCCGCAATAGCGTGTGTTGCCACCTTCATGCCCTGCTGGAGCAACATCGGTTAATAGAACACGGCAATTTTTATCTGCGGCAAATCTTGCGGCCGTAGCACCGGCTCCGCCAAAGCCAATTACAATAACGTCATATTCATCTTGCCACTTAAAATTTTTAATTTGCGAAGTTAACATTTTTAGTTTCCTTTTTTGTAAATATAAAAAGCATCCCCAAATAGGGACACCTTTTTCCTGAATTTTTATTCTAACCCTAAAATCGACTTTGCTGCACGGCGTCCCTGATGAACAATACCGCCGATTGCTGTACCAGAGCCTGGATAGTATGAACCAATCCAGCCGCCAGCATTGAGTCCCGCAGCGTAGAGTCCATTAATTGGCTGGTTATATACATCAAGTACGTTGCACTTTTGGTTGATTTTTAAACCACCAATTGCGCCAAGGTTGCCCGGCGTATTGCGATAAGCAAAGTATGGGCCGGAAAACGGCTCAACGCCAACAGTTCTTTCGTATTCTGGGTCTGTACCCTCTGCGGCATTTTTATTCCAAGTATTAACACTATTAACAAGGTTTTCTACCGGAATATTAATTTTTTGTGCTAAGTCGGCGATAGTATCCGCTTTAATTACCAATCCGTTTTTTACATCATTTGCCAGAGATTCTTCATTCCACGGACTGGAGCTACCCGATATAGAACTTTTACCAAAAATTTGATAAGTTGGTTTATCCAACAACTTTTCTTGGTTAAAAATAGCTCTGAATTCATAAGCATAAGTAGCATCCTCGTTGACGAATCTTAAACCATTACCATTGACAAAAATTGAAGGGATGGTGGGAACTCGATCATCAGTACCATTTCCTGTGCGGGCATCAAAGTCAATTGTGCCACCAAAGCCAGTAACTGCTGCACCAACAGACATGCCCATCACGATGCCGTCACCGCGGTCTGTAGAAACAGACCAGCAATGATGAGCTTTAACGTCTTCGTAATGCTGTGGGCTCAGGTCTTTAGCCAGAGCCAAGTTCTGGTCAATTGAAGCTGTAGCCAAAATGACGCCTTGACGAGCTTTCAAGTATTTAAGCTGGCGGTCTTTGCCCTCGATAACGACACCGCAAATTTTGCGCTGACTATCATCAGCGTTAATTAAGCCCACTGCTGCAGTATTATAAGTGATTTTTGCCCCGAGATTTAAAGCGTATTTCAGAAGATGCTGTGTCAAAATGATGCCATTACCGCTCATGCCGCCACCTTCGTAAACGTGGATACGATCGGCAAAATAATCTTTAGCATATGGGATTTCCGTATGACCATAAACATTGTTCCACTTAATACCCATTTTTGCTAGCCAGTCAATGTTCTTGGGTGAATTTTGCGTAAAATCATGAACTAATTCTTGATAAACGCGACCTTCACCGGCCTTCATATATTCTTTTTCATGATTTTCGGGACAGTCAGTTTGGAACTTAGTGGTTTCTTTTTGTAAATCAGTTCCAGCTGCTTGAATGACACCGCCGGAATAGTTAGTGGTGCCACCGGCGATACCTTGCTTTTCAATGATCATAACAGAAGCATTGTTTTCAGCAGCGGTTGCAGCAGCAGACAGACCTGCTCCACCTGAGCCAACAACAATCAGGTCGTATTCACCGGCGTAGTCATCTACATCATAATCAAACATTTTTTCTTTGATTAATGGATAGTTTGCGGGTTTACGAACTCCGCTATCTTTTTCTTTTGTGTGCGAGTCTGCTTGAGAAGCACCACTGACAGTATCCATGCTGTTTTTAATTGCAATCGCGCCAGATTTTTGTACGGCTTCAATTGCAGCTTTTCGCAATGCACCTGTGGAAATGGAAGCACCGGAAATAGCATCAACCTCAACTGATTTTTGGTTGTTAGCCTCTTTTAGCCAATTATCAATTCCGGCTGCACCAACCGTATTCGGGGTTACGTTTTCTGCCCAAATTTGGTTAATTTCGCCATTATTTTTGTTAATATCAACCACAGCTTTAATTACGCCGTGAAATCCTTTTGCTTCAGCACTATATTGTGTCATAATTTATGCTCCTTTCTAAATGCATTCTTAATATTACTGCGCAATCACGCCACCATCAATTACAAATTCTGCACCTGTAGCATAAGAAGATTCATCTGAACCAAGAAATACACAGATTCCAGCAATGTCCTTGGGTTCGCCTATACGACCAGCTGGAATTGTAGGAGTGATTTGATTCCAAATATCTTTCGGTAAAATTCTGGTTTTAACGTAACCAGGATGAACTGAATTAACTCTGACATTATTCTTTAAAGTACCAGCGTCAAGAGCAGCTGATTTAGTCATTAATCTGACACCACCCTTAGATGCATTATAGGCAGCTGCAGTGGAATAACCAACAAAACCTTCAATTGATGAAATATTAATTATTGAACCACCACGTCCCTCTTTCTCCATTTCAGCCATCCCATGCTTGATGCCTAAAAAAGTACCAGTTAAGTTGACACCGATAATTTCGTCCCAATTTTCTTTTGATTCTCTATCAATAGTTTGCGGGCCAAAACCTTCTTTATCGCCAATCCCGGCATCATTTACAACAATATCTAAATGCCCGTATTTAGCGACTGTGTCTTTAACAACTTTTATCCAGTTATCTTCATCTTTAACCTGAAGTTTCATATAATCTGCATCTGCAGGATTTTCATTTAGAAATTCTAAACATTCTTCATCTTTGAAACGTGCACCGATAACTACCCTAGCACCTTCCTTGACGAATTCTTTAGCAATTGCCAAGCCAATACCACAAGTACCGCCCGAAATTATAGCTACTTTTCCTTCAAGTCTTTTATTCATTATAATAACCTCCAGTTATTGATTGTATATGGTTTATATGCTATATATTATTAAAGAAAGCGCTTAAAGTAAAAGAACACAAAGTTATAATAAATAACGAAATGGAATAAAAGGATGATAACTTATGAAAATTGAACATTTACGAGTTTTTGTTGATTTATCCAAGACACTTAATTTTACGAAGACAGCTAAATTAATAGGTATAACGCAGCCAGCAGTTTCTAAGATAATTGACTCTTTAGAAAGAGAACTAAAGGTAAAGTTGATAATAAGAAATAATAAACAGGTTAAATTTACTACGGATGGTCGGCTATTCGCTGAACAAGTAAGTACGATTTTGATTGCTTATGATAATGCAGTTACTCAAGTCAGAAATTCATATCAGCAACACTTTGATAGTCTCAGAATCGGGTATACGGGAACGCCATATGAAATAAAGCGTATTCCAGAATTAATTCATGAATTTAAAGAAAAAAATAAGAAAATTCATGTCTATATTCAAAACGTTCAGCATAATGAACTTCATAGAGGTTTAAAAGATGGCAACATTGATCTAATATTTACTACTAAGGATGATATAGCTGATGATAATAATATTGATTTCACACCAATTGGCCGGGGCAATTTTAAGGCATTAATTCCTAGTGACTTTGATATTGAAGGGAGAAATATCAAACTGGCAAAATTGGATGGCTATCCTTTAATCTTAATGGATGATAGCAACAGTGGTCCTGAGCTAATCAAATTACAAAATGAAGCTATTAAGGTTTGCAAAGGATCAAGATTTATAAGGGCAAATAATATCCAGTCGGCAATGATTATGGTTCAATCAGGGTTGGGAATTTGCTTCTTACCTAAGCATATATACAATGACAGATTGCACTTTGTGCATGCGGTAAGTTTGAATTATTCGAAAACTATATATTATGGCATTGCATATATGAAAGAGGGTAATAGCGAAGCTCTGAATAAGTTTATTGAACTAATTCATAGTAGTTTTAAAAAAATTAGCAAAAGTTTTTAAGTGTGTCTGTAACCTTATACAAATAGATGTTTGGCATAAAACATTATATCTCATGAAAACTGCCAAGATTTCACTTTTAGGATTAATATTTATCAAAGTTTTTTGTCTATAATAAAAATAAATGCATTTTTGATAAAGGACAAAGGTTATGGATATTAGTAAACTAAGAATTTTTGTAAATGTAGTTGAAACACAGAATTTTACCCGAACAGCACATGCTTTAAACCTCACTCAGCCAAGTGTTAGCTATATAATTAAGGCGATCGAAGATGAAATAGGCCAGCAACTATTTATTCGTAATAAAAGAAATGTAGTCCCAACCAAAAAGGGAATGATTTTTTATAATCAGATTAAACCATTAATTAATAAATATTATGTGGCATTGCAGAGCATTCAGGATGATGAAAAAGAAAAAGCAAGCGTTATTAATATTGGCTGTATGGTAACTCCGTATAATATAGAGGTTTTACCTAGATGGATAAGAAAATTCAATTTAACATACCCTAAAGTAAGGTTTAATGTAACAATTTTAGATCATAATAAGTTAAAACAATACTTGGAAAGCGAAAATATTGATGTATTTTTAACCAGTAAGGGAGATGCCAAGGATCTTAAACATACGAAATTCTATCCGTTAACTGAAGGCAAATTCTTTGCTATCGTGCCTAACAATAATCCGTTAGCTGGCAAACAGGAATTAGCACTTAATGATTTTTCAGAGCAAAATATGATATTTGTTGATAACAACTGGACGGGAGTTGAGATGATTGATTTACAAAGCAAGTTAATTAATGCAAATACAAATATGCATGTCACTTATACTAATAACAGAATGAGTGCCTCTATTCTGGCAGGTGCTTTACAGGGGATCACAATGGGGTTGGATTTCGTTTATAAAAAACAAAGTGAAGAAGTAGTACACATTCCCTTGAAAGCAGACTTGGGAGTAACCTATGGTGCAGTTATTAAAAAGGGAAACAACAGACAAGTGGTTAAAAAATTCATTAAGTCTATTCAGAAGGATTTACAAAAAAATGAAACCATATTAAATTATTAAATTTTGTAATACGAAAAAATGCTTTTTATCAGGCAGGAATAAACCCCTTGTCTGAATACGTCATGAGTAAGCCTTGCATAAAAACCCTTCAGGTTGGGTAATCTGAAGGGTTAATTTTATCTGGATAAAAAATAAATATATTACCTCTTAGCTTTATCTAGTGAATCCTTAACAGCTTCTTTGATAGCTCGACTTGTTTGTGATGCACCAGATACGGCATCTACTTCATAACTATTTTGTTCAACTATCTTTTCTGGTAGCTCTTTAACCGCTTTTTGACCATAGTCATCACTTTCAGACTGCTTTAGAATCTCAACTTTTTTAATTTTGCCTTGTTCATCTATGGTAGTGCGAACAACAACGCCGTCGCCCATACCTTTGCTGCTGAAGCCCAGGTACTGATTTTTACCAGTTTCATAGTGGCATTCAGCTTCATCACTTGTAGGATTGAAGTTGCTGTTAATGCCGGCAGTAAATATATTTTCAAAGCTTTCAGGTAAATCATTCTTATCAGCTGCAGCATTTTCACCAGCAATTTTGCCAGAAATCAGGCAATCTGCGATATTTCCACCACCTGTGTATTTATTGACAAATGGGGAACCCAACTCACCTGCTTCATATAAGTGCGGAATCGGTTCATTGCTTGGGTCAAGAACTTGAGCATGACCATCACGTCGACCACCACCTTGAGTATTAAGTATGTTTTGACGTAAAGCAATGGCATAGTAAGGGCCTTTTTTACTAAATTTACGTAGCGTTTGCGGATCACGGTGATATGCATAATCTTTGCCTTGCTGAGCCATGAAATTGAATTCTTCAATAGTATTTGTGAGAATTTCAGGCTTTTTATTAATAGTTTTTGCCAAGTCCACAATGGTATTGCATTTAATTGCATGATCCAGGTAATGTGGGACTTTCCAGTCACCTTCAGGTTCATTAGCTAGTTCGTCATATTTTCTTTGATCAAAAATCATGTAAGGATGGTTTTGATTTAGTGGAACGACCCAGTCACCGTGATTATAAATATGTCCATGACGGTTTCTTTGGGATTCGTCAAAGTAGCGTGTACCATCATCACCGACAACAATTGAGCTGCCTTTATAAATTTCTGACCAGAAAGCATATCCTCTGTTGGTGTAAGTAGAGCGAACGCCTTCTTTTTGCCGAAGTGATAGACCATGGAATTGACCAAGAGATTCAAATGAACGCATATTCCATAATTGTGCGTTAACTTCTTCAAGTAATTTGATACCATCACCTTTATTGTAAAGTGAGCCAATAGGGGATAAATAAGGTGATTGAAGGAAAATTTGAATCATTTCTTTATTATTTTCAAAGCCACCAGTTGATAAAACAATACCACTGTTGGCTTTAATGTTGCGTAAAACTTGATCACGTTCAATCTGGACACCTAGTACAACTTTAGAGAAACCATCCTGAATGAGGTGCTTAGCTGGACTACTGTACCACACATCAATTTTATCCAACCGATCTAAAACTTTTTGGCGTAATAGTTTCCATAGTGCAGAGTCACCGGTTCCTTCATGAACTAGATAATGGTCATAGGAATCGGCACCAGGCAATTCAGGGTATTCAGTTACATGAAGGGTGGAAGGCTTTTTAGCAATAAGCTCTTTTCTACTTACTGCTTTTACACCCAAATACTTTTCAAAATACTCTCCCATATTTGCCATGCCTCTAATTAGATTCTCAAAAGGCTCTTTATCGGGCTTAAGTGGAGCAGCTAAACTTTCATGATACTTTTTTAATGCATCATAATCGGTTCCTGCCCCAACTAATTGACCAGCATAGCGGGTATTGCCACCCTCATGTCCTTCTGGGGCACTGTCAACTAGGAGTACCTTTGCTCCTTTATCTGCAGCAAACCGTGCAGCGGTTGCTCCAGCACCGCCAAAACCAACAACAACTACATCATAAACAGCATCCCATTGAAATTTATGTTCTTTTGCCATGTTTGTATCTCCTTTAAATATTTTTTACTTGATAATTTTTGCTCTTGCTTACCACATACCGATTACTTTAGTCCAAAGTAGGCCACCGCCCAGCCAAATGACGTTGAGTACAACCCCGATAATCGCACTTAGGGTCCACCAATCTTTGTTTGAAACATAGCCAGTAGAGGAAAGCATAGCAGCAGGGCCTGCAGAATAGCTTGAAGTTGACAAATATAATGATCCGTCAAAGCCTAGCATTATTGCAGCAAGTACTGGCGGTACTCCTGCACCGACGGCAATTGATAAGAAACCAGCATAAAGTGCAGAAATTTGTGTTAATACGCTAGGAAACAGATAGTGCAGGTAGAAATAAGCCAGGTATAAAATCACTAAAACCAAGATCCAGTTCATTCCATGAAGCGTATTCCCCAAAGTTTTTGAGAACCATGGGAAAAATCCTAGCGCCATCAATTTTTGCGACATCAACATGATGATGGATAACCATGTCAAAAGGTTCCAAGCAAAGCTTTGGTTGAGAAGATCTTTAACGTTGATAACCCCGAAAATTAACAAAACAGCAACGGCAATGAAACTAACTTGTGTTGCATCAATACCAATTGTAGGTCCAACTAACCACAGAGTAATGCCAAGAAGAAAGTCAAAGCTCATAATCTTTTCCGCCGGGGTCATCTTGCCTAATTCTTTTAGCCTTCCGTCTGCCCAAGCATGAGCATTAGGCGTTTTCTTGATTTTAGGCGGATAGATTTTGTACAAAACGAATGGAACAACAAGTAATGAAATTATGCCAGGAACGATTGCGGCAAGAAACCATTGCATCCAAGAAAAGGAAATATTTTGAGTTTTTGCAATTCCGAGGGCAACTAAGTTGCCAGGAAGACCAGTCAGAAATATCGTTGAAGTTACGATATTAATTTCATATTCATTAAAAACTAAATAAGATCCTATATCACGTTCAGTTCCTTTTTTAGGATCTGAACCCATTTCTTTTGAGAGGTTATCAATTATTGGATACATAATACCGTTAACACGGGCGTTATCGCTTGGCATGCCAATTGCCAAAATTGTTTCAACCAAGGATAGAGCATAGGCCAAACCCAAGGTCCTTTTTCCAAAAGCTTTTACAAAAAGATAGGCAATTCTTTTTCCTAGCCCTGATTTAATAAGACCAGTAGCCAGAAACATGCACATTACGACCATCCACGGTGTAGGATTACCAAAGCCTGCGGTTACTTCGTTCATTTTGAGAATGCCGGTAAGCGTGGCGATGACTACCGCAATAATTGTCGTTGCCATCATTGGCAATGGCTTGGTCACACAAGCAATAATTGTTGCAATAAAAATTGCAAACAGTTGCCAAGCCTGGACATTAATTTCTGTTGGCCTAACTGGGGTTAAAAGCCACAAAATAATACCAGCTCCTAGTGGCAAAATCCATTTCTTCCATTGAAATTTATCTAACATTTTTTCACCTTTACAATCATTAGTTTTCTGAAATCACTATTCAAGTGTCTAAATTTTGTAATTTGTTGCAAAATTGAAGTCTTTGAATTGATAGAGCTGAGACGGAAAAAGCAGCTCTCTTTTTGGCAGAATCTGACCAATAATACTAGTTGAATTAATGACATCAATAATTATCTTTAATACATTAAAAATTTACATATTAAATCCTTTCTGTTGCTACAATGTTTTAAAACAATTACCACAGAAAAATTATATATGACATATATCTATAATAGAAATAGAAGCTTTTTATGATTCATAAAGAGAAATAATCGTGACTGTCAATATTAGCCAATTTTCATGAGTTAACTTTAATTTTAGATCTGCCTCATGAATGATAACCATGAGATTCATGTAGATACGATTAGGATAAAGAGAAAATATCAGGAATATTTTTCTAAATGATAAAGGGACTAGCTCCCACAGAATATTGGAGGCTAGTCCCTAACTACATTTTATTAAATTATCTAATTTTGATGTTATATCATTATTTATTATGGTGGTTTTTATTAATTAAGCATGTTTAGAGGCACCTGAACTAGCATCTACCATTTTCTTAGTTTCATCAGGCACCAATTTTTGGCCAGTTTGATCTAGGTACCAGTTAATAATCGGTAATAAATCAACAATCCATTCTGTTACGCCAGCGTATTGGTCATTTTTATCCTTCATATCCTTGAACGAAGCAACCATGTATTCATTTTCACTCGGCTTTACTAGCTCATAGGTCTTGCCCGTTTTGGCATAATCCATGATTGCTTGAACATGGGGCAGAGAAGAACTTTGATGAACTTGAGCCAAAGTTTGTCCTAATTTTTCTGGCCAGCGGGGTGATAAAAGCATCTTCTTTGGAATTTCATTATTGCAGTATACGTAGCGATCATCTTTATCGATTGTAATCAGTTCAAGTGGCAAGCAGTTAAAAACCGCATCAATTTGGTCAACCGTCATTAAGCCTTGATCTAGTTCAACGTAATCTGAACCTTTAGCAGCATTAACTTTTTTAGAAGTCTCAGTAACCCAACTACTAGTGGACTCTTCCGTATGTTCAACCATTTTTAATCCTCCATAATTTTTCCAAATTCAATTACACCAAAAGTATATTTTATTTATACTTATAAGTGAAATTAATATCAGTTATTAATAATAGGAATTACTTATAAGGAAAATACGATGGATATTAAACGATTAGTAACATTTATAAATCTAGTTGAAACACAGAATTTTACGCAAACCGCTAAAATGATGCACGTAACGCAGCCAACGGTTACTAACGATATCAATGCAATTGAGGACGAGCTAGGAGTAAAATTGTTTAATCGTAATAAGCGGTCTGTACATGTTACGCCAAACGGCCGAGCGTTTTGCCAGAAAATTAGACCTCTTATTAATAGTTATTATTCCGCGGTGCAAGATATTCAGAAAGAGAATGCGGCTGATAGCTCACAGATAACTCTTGGTTATTCGTATTCTCTTTTTAATGATTTGTATCTGCCGATTTGGATTAAACAATTTAAAAAAATTCACCCGGAAGTAAAATTTGTTTTAGAAAATCTAACCCATAACGAGTTAAAGCAGCGTCTATTGGCAGGTGAATTAGACGTAATGATCACTACTAGTAAAGAGAGTGCGGATTTAAGTAGTATTAAAAGCTATCAGATTGAGTCGGAAACTTTTCAAGCAATTGTACCTAAAGCTAATCCTCTTAGTAAACGGTCCTCATTAAAATTAGACGACTTTCAGGGCGAAAGAATGTTGTTTTTAGATGGTAATTGGGCGGCGGTTGACTTAATTAATTTGCAGAATCGCCTGATTCAGCTAAATGATCAGCTAAATGTTACTTATGCGAGCGATTTACCGTCTCTTAATATCCTTATTAAAAGTGGTCAGGGAATTGCAGTAGGACTGTATTGTATCTACGCCGAGCTTGATGCCAGTTTGACATATGTGCCGCTAGAATGGGAGCCGACAGTTGATTTAATAATGATTATGCAAAAAAATAATGATCAAAGGCTATCGCATCAATTTATCAGGTTTATTCAAGATTTCGAGAAGCAGCGCATGCAAAAAAAGACACTTTAAGGTGCCCTTTTTGTTGGTTTCATGTGAAACTTTTTGGCTATGATTTGCTTAGCAGAACTTTAATTAGCTTGAAAATACTTGCCTGTCATTTACCGTTAGCAAGGTAATAGGTTGTCTATTCAACTATCTTTATTAAGCAGAAGAAAAAAGATAATGAAAATATTGAGCTTGCAATAGTCACAAATAACTAATTGACACTTGTCTATACAAGCTATATAATTTCTAAGAAAGCGATATCATTATCGTAATAGGCAAGATAAGCAAAAGAGGTTGAAAGATGAATAAGAAGATTAAATTGCTGGCACCAACTGCTGGCGAGGTTATTAATCTCAGCGATGTTAGTGATCCAGTTTTTGCGCAAAAGACACTGGGTGAAGGCTTCGCGTTAAAGCCTAGTTCGGGAGAAATTGTTTCCCCTGTGAGTGGTCAGGTAGTGATGGTTGCTGAGACTAAGCATGCAATAGGTTTCAAAACAGCTGAAGGCATGGAGGTACTAATCCATCTGGGTATTGATACAGTTGAACTTGACGGCAAGCCATTTACGATTAGCGTCAAAGCAAATGACCAAGTTGAGGCTGGTCAGAGCTTAGGGGAAATGGACTTAGATGCAATTAGTGCAGCTGGTAAAGAAAACACGGTAATTGTTGCGGTAACCAATACGGCAACAATTTTAGCTGATATTGAGCTTAAAAAGGTGCAAGTTTCTGCAGGAGATTGTGCCGCAGTAGTTACCCTGAAAGAAGCAAATCAAGCGACGAAAAATTCTAAGGAATCAAAATACCAAACAACGGCTAAAGCAATCGTTGATGCAGTAGGCGGTGCAGATAATGTTAAGAGCGTTATTCATTGTTTTACAAGGTTGCGCTTTACTTTAAAAGACGACAGCATTCCTAATGACGATGAAGTTAGTCAAATAAGTGGAGTCTTAGACGTAGCCCGTGCTAATAACCAGTACCAAGTTGTGATTGGGCAAACTGTTGACGATGTTTATGACGAAGTGATTAAGCTGCTAGGGCCAGATTTTGCGGTCCAAGAACAAACCGGCACCGTTGACAATTCAGCTGCTAAACAAAACTTGAGTTTTGGTGGCAAAATCAAGAATGCCTTCTTCCAATTAATCGGGGTTATTACGGGATCAATGATGCCGGTAATTGGGTTGTTAGCTGCCAGTGGTATGTTAAAAGGTATTCTTAATATCTTAACCAATTTTTGCCACATGTCGACGAATTCGCCAACATATACCATTATTAATGCGATGGGGGATGCAGCCTTTTACTTTTTGCCATTAATCGTTGGCTTTACTGCAGCCCAAAAATTAGGCTCTAACCCAGTTATTGTTGCTATTATTGGTGGTTTCCTAATTTATCCTGATTTAGTAAAAATTTATGCTAGTGGCAAGTTTAGTTATTTCCTTGCTGGTGTAGGGATTAATGCTAACTTCTTCGGTATTCCAATTCATATTCCGCAATACACCTATTCAATCTTTCCGATGATTTTTGCGGCTTGGATGGCTGCCAAAATTGAACCGTGGATTAAAAAATGGATGCCAGTTACATTACGGCAGATTTTTACCCCGTTGGTTGAAATTTTCTTAGTTGGGATGACGGTTTTAATTATCGTAGGGCCAGTGATTTCCTTTATTTCTGAAGGAATTGCAACAGTTCTGCAATGGTTATTAACTGTTAACACCGCATTGTCTGGTTTGATTATTGGTGCATTCTACCAAGTTCTGGTTATCTTTGGTCTGCATTGGGCGGTCATCCCAATTATTGCCAATGACATTGCATCTACCGGACACAGTGTTTTGAACGGAATCGTTTCGGTAACGATGATTGCGCAGGGTGCTGGTGCCTTAGCCGTTTGGTTTAAGACTAAGCATAATCCTGAATTAAAAGGTTTATCACTTAGTGCAGCTATTTCAGCAGCAGTTGGTATCACTGAACCAGCGATGTATGGGGTCAACCTAAAATATGGTCGCGTCTTTATCACTTCTAGCATCGGGGCAGCAATCGGTGGCTTAGTCAATGGCCTACTAAAAGTTGATATGTATGGCTTTACTGGTAGTTTGATTGGTTTTCCATCATTTGTTGCTAAAGCAGGGCAAGGCAATCCGAACAATCTGCTTAACTTCTGGATTGCTTCAATCGTGACAATTATTGCTGCCTTTTTACTAACCTACTTCTTTGGTTACCAAGAAGGCGATGCAACTAGTCCAAAACAGGCACCGAAAAAGAAAAATCTAGCTAATCTATAAGCAATTATTTTAAGTAGAAAAGCTTAATTAATTTGATAAACCATATGGAAAAAAAGACTAACTCAAATAAATTAATCAAGAACTTGATTAACTTCTTGTGCAAAATTGATTTACCCATGCTAAAATATAGTCATAAAGAAAAAGAAGTCTTGCAAAGGCAAGACCTCTTATCTGAATTTCAAGCAGCCGCTTTAAAGGCGGTTGACTAAAAGTTATTGGTTAATCAAAAAGACCTGTCCCATAACTCGCCAAAGTTATTGTTGGGACGGTCTTTTTGTTTATTTGCGTTTGTCGATATACGTCAACAAGACAATAATAAACGTGGCAAATGCCAGCTCTAATTCTAGTGCATGGTATACGCTCATTGACTGTACACCTTTCTAAAAGATTTCGTACCATAGGCACCCTCTCCTTTCAAGTGAAACAGCCAACCGCCCTCAAAACAATTTGCCATCAATTCAAACTTAATTATAACAAATATTACATTTTAGCAAATCAGTTGTTTTGAGTAAAAAAGCTTAATTACGAGGTTTTTACTTCAATTGAACAAGAAAAATAAGCAGTTAAATTATTTAGATATAATATTGCAGGAATATACATAAAAATAATAGTTATTTAGGTTTTTAAATTTAGTTTGTTTAAAGCAAGTGGCTAAGATAATAAGTTCATATAAAATTCCTCAATTGTTTGCGCTGATAGTACTTTCTTAAAGGTCTGTTTATCTGATAGAAAGGCCATGAGATTTTCATAAATATTGCGAAATTCGTCTTTATATTCTTTTGAAATTGAGATAATAAAAATAATATTTACTACTTTATTGTCCCATTTGATACCTGTTTGCGATAGGGCAACTGCCACTTTAGTTTGTTTTGCATTATAATCCATGGGATGAACAATAGCAATTTGTTTAAAAGCAGTTGAACCCATCGCTTCTCTTTGTAAAATTTCTTGGTAAAAATTAGGGGCAATGATTCCTAAAGACTTCATTTTATTACAAATGTCCTTAGTTAATTTCTTCTTTGTTGTATTTTGATTAAGATTCCAGAATAAGTCATTAGTAAAAAAGTTAGTTGCATTCTCTTTAAATAGTTCTTTCTTACGATGTAAAGTTGCTTGTTCAATAGCAGCTTGAATTTTCCCTTTTTGTTCGTTTAATTGAAAAGGATCTAATTGAATATAGCGACTATTAAGTTGATTCTTTTCATTTGAAATCATAATTAAAAAGACTAAATCATAAGTGGATAAATTATCATTATCAAAAATTTGGTCTGATTGCTTAACGATTGAAATATCCTTTGAAAAATTACGACGGAAAAAATCAAATACTTGTTCACCTATATTTAGGTAGGTGGGAATAATTATTGCAGCTTTTAATTTTTCGGGCGCTTGCTTTTGCCGTTCGATTTCTGCACCAATATGGAGCGCAATAAAGGCAATTTCGTCTTCTGCTATTTTAAAATGCCACAATTCGTTAATTTGAAAAGCAACATAAGTAGCAATGTCGTAAATTAAAGGAAAGTTATTACTAATATCGATTTTGATGGGATTGTGTAGCACAGAATGATGCTTTAATCGGTAAATTAGATTATAAAGATGAATTGAAAATGGACGAATAAATGTCTGAGAATGGAGATTAACAAGATACATACTTTCGACTTTATTAATAATAGTCTGCACTTTTTCTCTAAAGGTTGGTGCAAAATATTTTTGATCAACAAGTTCAGAGTACAAGTTAGCATTGGATTTAAACAAAATATCGATTTCTTGGATTTCAGAAGAAGTTATATTAGCAGAAAAATTTTTTTCAATTAGCTTAGCTAAATCTTTGGTGTATGGACCAACTTTTGAATCAGATGTGGTTACTGGTTGATTGATTGTTTTACCAATTGCTAATCTTGAGACCAAAATTAATAAGTGCAGTAGTAAATTATTATAAGAGAATTCATTAAGTCGTAAATTATAATAATCAATGATTTGATTAATCATTGTTTGTATTTTGGATGTTGCTTCCTGACCAAAAGATTCTTTTAAGTAATTACTGTTTAGTAAATTCCCCGTGTTTTCTCGGTAAATCAGATAACTAAAAAGTTGTCTTTTACTACTTTCATTGCCTAATAAAGAAAGTTGATCATGAGCAGAACTTATTTTTATTTTCCAGCGCTCGAGTTTTTTATTACTGTATAGGATAGTTCGCTTTAAAGTACCGTAGGAGATATATAATTCATTAGCTAAGCTAAAGGAATCCAAGGAATTATTTCTCAATAATTTTTGAACAATATAAGTAAATCTTTCACTGCTATTTTGAGGAATATGTGTCCCTACTTGTTGCTGAATTCGCAATAACTCTGTGGCAGCAAGTTTATTGCTAATATAGTAGCCATTATTATTTGCTTTGATTACGTCATTATCTCCTAAACCATTAATCTCATGAACATAATTTCTAATTGTTCTTGCTGAAACCTGAAGCTCTGCCGCCAACGTACTGCTAATAACAGTATCTTCATTTTTTAAAAGAATTTTAATCAATTCACTTAATTTATCTTGCACGCTTAACCTCCTTTGGAAATCGGTGTGTTTCACTATACAACCTAATTTTATCGATACAGCGAGTTCATTCAACTCGTTTTTTTCTACTTGTTAGGAAATAAAATGTTTCCAGCATATAGGAAAAAAGTAAGAGGAAATTTTGAGTATAGCTAGCAATAATAAACTTGTTCTTAAAATTTAAAACTTAGGAGGCTTAAGATGTCTGAAACAAAAAGAATTTTACTAGTCTGCGGAATGGGTATGTCTAGTGGCTTTTTAGCAACTAGTGCGCGTAAAGCAGCTAAAAAGATGAAAAAAGATTATCAAATTGAAGCAAGAAGTGAAACAGAAGTATCTTCATTTTTACCTTCCATTGATGGTTTGCTAATCGGTCCACATTATTCACAAAAATTGAAGGAATTTCGTAAGCAGGCTAAACCATACCAAGTACCAGTCGAAGTAATCCCTGACGATATATATGGCATGATTGATGGAAAAGGTCTAATTGAATTTATTCAAAATGATTTGTTTAAAGAATAGGAGAAATAATCATGAATCAAGTAATTGATTGGTTGACTAACAAAGCCGCTCCTGTAATGAAAAAATTTGTTACGAAGCCCTGGATTGCAACTATTGCAGAATCGATGCAAAAAATTATTCCTTTTATTTTAGCTGGTTCATTGATTTTTCTTTACAACGTTTTTCGGTCATATATACCAGTTCTTCCCGACCTGTCAAATCTATCAAATTTTACTTTTGGTATGTTAGGAATAATCGTTGCATATTTGATTGCTAGTGAAGCTATGGAAAACCTCAAGCATCCACAATACTTGCAAATGGCTGGACTAACAGCAATAGCAGTCTTTTTTATTACGGTTAATCCTGTAATTAACAAAAAGGGATTATTTATAGCTGAATTTAATCGTTTTGGTGCAACCGGTTTATTAGTAGGAATGCTAACTGGCTTATTAGTTGCACTTGTTTTTCACTTATGGAGCAAACTTCATTTATTAGAAGAATCTAGTATTCTTGATTTCGTTGTGGGATGGATTAATACGATTATCCCTATTTTAATTAATGTTGCACTTTTTTCGACTATTGTTTTTGTTAATAAATTAGATCCATTTGAATTAATTAATCTAATTTTTAGTCCATTACAAAATTTTGGTCAAACATTACCAGGATTTTTGCTTTTGAGTCTCATCCCAACGTTTTTATACACATTAGGTATTTCTTCCTGGTCATTTAATGCTGTTTCCACACCAATCTTTATGGCGGGAATTACAGCTAATATTGCAGCCGTTGCTGCAGGCAAACCCGCTACAAATATTGCTACAAGTGAAGTAATGTTCACTACGGCTTTAATTACAATGGGTGGAATGGGGGCAACTTTAACCCTTAATATTTTGATGTTATTTGCAAAATCAACTAGGTTAAAGGCAATTGGAAGAATTTGCCTGATTCCATCTATTTTTAATATAAATGAACCAATTATGTTTTCTACTCCGGTTGTAATGACACCGATTTTAATGATTCCAATGTGGATTAATGCTATTACAGGTCCATTAGTTATATGGGTTGTTATGCGACTACATTGGTTAAATATTCCAGCAAAGATGATACAGATTGGCCAAATTCCTGCACCATTTTCCTCAGTTATGATTACTGAAGACTTACGAGCAGTGATTTGGTATGTGGTCTTGTTTATTATTTATTTATTAACTTGGTATCCATTTTTTAGAGTATATGATCGGCAATTGGTCAAACAGGAAGGTAAGCAAAACAATTAGGTGAAGAAATGAAAGAAAAAAGCAAAACAGATGAGTTGATATCAGTTTCAATGCAAATTATTATGCATGCGGGAAATGCAAGGAATTTAGCAGACGAAGCTTTTAATAGTGCTAAAAAAACAAATTTTAAACAAGCAGCTGAACAATTAAAACAGGCAACCGAACAATTAGTTAAGGCTCATAATGCGCAAACTAATATTATTCAAAGTGAAGCTAAAGGAATTAAGTACGACTATTCTCCACTTTTTGCTCATGCACAAGATACATTAATGACAATATCAAGTGAGATAAATTGTGATCAAAAAATGATTGAAATACTAAAGTTAATATCCATTTAAAATAAGGAGGATTAATAATGAGAGAAACATTTCCAGATTCATTTATGTTTGGTGGAGCAATAGCTGCTAATCAAGCAGAAGGTGCGTTTAAGCAAGATGGTAAAGGACTTAGTACAGCTGACATTCAACCATATTTACCAAATGTACCAAAAACAGAACTACATTTTAATAATATGGATTCAAAAGCTTTAAGTAACTATATTAACGGTGACTATTATTATCCTAAGCGGCAGGGTGTTCATTTTTATGAGCGCTATCAAGAGTATATTGATGCTTTGGCTCAAATGAATTGTCAAACTTTGCGACTTTCAGTTGCATGGACCCGCATTTTTCCCAATGGTGATGAGGATAAGCCAAATGGAAAAGGTCTACAATTCTATGATAATTTGTTTAATTATATGCATAAAAAGGGAATAGAACCAATTGTAACAATCAATCATTATGAGCTACCGCTTAATTTGGTCCAAAAGTATGGGGGTTGGTATAATCGAAAGCTGATTGATCTATTTGTTCATTACAGCAAAGTTATTCTCCAACAGTATCATAAACAGGTAAAATATTGGATTGTTATCAATCAGATTAACTTAATTCATTTAGAAGCTTTTGCATCTTTAGGAATTTTGCAAGATAAAGTAAAAAACTATCGGCAAGCTAAATATCAGGCTGTTCATCACCAGTTTATAGCATCTGCACAAGTAACAGAATATGCTCATCAGCTTGATTCTAGCCTGAAAATGGGAGTAATGCTTGCAGATTCTCTTTCTGATCCGTTAACTCCGTCACCAGCTGATACTTTACGAACATTTAAAAAAAATCGGTTACAGTATTATTTCGGTGATGTTGCAATTCGTGGAAAATACCCCCAATTCATTTTGAATTATTTTAAAGATAATAATATCAATTTGAAAATTGAGGATGATGATTTACAGGTAATCAAAAACAATACAGCTGATTTTTTGTGTATTAGTTACTATTATTCAAATGTTGTGGATGCTACTAAGGATTCAATGGATCCAGAGCAAGTGGAGGCAAATCCTTATCTTAAGGCTAATGACTGGGGGTGGGCAATTAATCCAACTGGTTTGTATGTAAGGCTTTCAACTTATTGGGATAGGTACCATTTACCAATGATGATTGGAGAAAATGGTTTTGGTTATAACGATGTTTTAACTGCTGAGAAAAAAGTTCACGACTCTTATCGGATAAATTATACTGAGAAACATTTAAAAGCTGTACTGAAAGCAATTGAAGATGGTGCGAATATTTTTGCCTATTGTTCATGGGCTCCATTTGATATTATCAGTGCTGGCACGGCAGAAATGACTAAACGTTATGGCTTTATTTTTGTTGATTATGATAACTATGGTAAAGGATCAGGTGAATTAATTCCTAAAGACTCTTTTTATTGGTATAAAAAAGTGATTGAAACTCGTGGCATGACTTTGTTTGAGCCAAAAAAATCAAAATGATTTGGCTGTATGTAGCTGCTTTAAAGGCAGTTAGCATAGTTACGAATTAATTAAAAAGACCAGTCCTAGTTATGTGAATGAAGTTAACCTCTAGAATTGGACGTTAACATTATTTCATATTCGCTAAGGCCGTATTCCGATATTCAATCGGGGTGTGGCCTTTTTTCTACACTACCAATAGTAAATGAAGCGACCAAAATTAAGTATGAAATTAATTGTTTGCGAGCAATAAAGAGGACTGGTAATTAGAAACTTGTCCGTTTTATTTGCAGGCCTAA
The DNA here is from genome assembly GCF_026536055.1 of Lactobacillus sp. B4015. Taxonomy (NCBI): domain Bacteria; kingdom Bacillati; phylum Bacillota; class Bacilli; order Lactobacillales; family Lactobacillaceae; genus Lactobacillus; species Lactobacillus sp. B4015. The sequence continues at coordinate 29,903 of NZ_JAFNOY010000010.1, read as the reverse complement.
ATTGCCTAAAAGTTGTCACCATGATTAAATAAAGAAAATATAGATTAGTATTGAACGGGAGATAAACCATGAAAATTTTGGTAATTGGAGCACACGGTCAGATTGGCCGGCAGTTAGTACAAATTTTACAAGCAAAGGAAAACTGTCAAGTAATTGCGGGCTTGCGCTCAGCTAGCCAACAGGAAGAATATCAACAACAAAATATTATGACTGCGTATGTTGATTTGACAAAAGCACAAGCACAACTTGAACAGGTAATGCAAGGAGTTGACGTGGTCGTATTTGCTGCTGGCTCAGGTGGAAAAACTGGTGCGGATGCAACGATGATGATTGACCTTGATGGTGCGGTTAAGGCAATTAATGCTGCTGAAAAGACAAATGTTAGTCGGTTCATCATGATTAGTTCAATTAAGGCCAATGACCGGGGCTTTTGGTCAGATAATGTTCCACCTAGAGCTCCAGAAAGCTATTATTACGCAGCCAAGTACTATGCTGATGAGTGGCTTTTGCACAGTTCTTTGGATTACACGATTCTGCGGCCAGCAAGATTAATTAATCAACCTGCTACTGGAAAAATTCAGATAGCTTCACAATTGACGCAGTCAATAGATGATATAAGCATTACTAGAGCAGATGTTGCCGAAACGGTTGCTTCTATTATTGAAAGTTCTAGATTGCATAAGCAGCAATTTGATTTAGCTAATGGTGATACACCGATTGTGCAGGCAATTGAGCAATTCAACTAAACAAGTTAATTTCAATTTAGCTAAGAAGACAAGATTTGATGAATCTTGTCTTTTTATGTTGCATTAATTCTGTTAGCCTAAATAAAAATGCTAATATTAAAAATAAATGATATAATTAATTAAGACTTTTGTGACTGGCTCATTATAGGTTGTGTCAATTTCGTTGTGGGGATGAAACTGATAGTTTAATCTTATTGAGTGGAGACATAATGATAATTAAAACGGAAAATTTAACAAAACAATATCAGAAAGTAACTTCCGTCGACTTTTTTCACCGAACGAAACAAACTATTGCTGCGGTTAAAAATGTTTCTTTGCAAATTAATCAAGGTGATCATGTGGGTCTTGTCGGCCTAAATGGTTCAGGCAAATCCACCTTAATCAAAATGATCTTAGGAATTTTGCAGCCTAATGAAGGTAAAATTACAACTTTTGGTGTGAATCCAGTTGATAATCGACAAATAAATGCCCGTAAGATTGGTGTAGTGTTTGGGCAAAGAAGTCAGTTACGCTGGGACTTGCCGGTAATGGATACCTTGCTATTAAACCGGGAACTTTACCAGGTAGATCACAAAGACTTTCATAGCAGGCTGAACCAATTAACTAAAACGCTTGGTGCTGAGGACTTTCTAAGTCAGCCAGTGCGTACGCTTAGTTTAGGTCAACGAATGAAAGCAGAATTTATTGCGGCCTTAATTCATGATCCTGAACTAATTATTCTTGATGAACCAACAATCGGTCTTGATGTTTTAACTAAAAACAGTCTGATTGCTTTTTTAAAAAGGCTAACAAATAAAACAATTATTTTCACCTCGCATGATCTAATTGAAGTGGAGCAGACATGCTCCCGAATCATGATTATGAATGCGGGTAATTTGGTGCTCAATCTTGACAGCGCAAAAATTGCCAATTTAGCAGTACCGGCAACGATTACTTTTACTAGTAGCAGCAGTAACTATGCTGATTTACGCCAAACGTGGCCTCAATTAATGCAGCTTACAAACGGTGACTTTCAACTAGCTGACATTGAACAAAAAAATATTAAAGAAATTCTGAGCCAATTAACTGCCAGTGTTCCAATTGAGAATATTGAAGTTAAAAATAATAAGCTTGAATACTTGCTCAGTCGTATTGCAGGGGGTAATGCCCATGAAATATAGATTGACCTTAATAAAAATAGGTATCAAAAATGGTTTTGCATCGAAATCTGCCTTAGTTTTTTGGCTTTTTTCAGCGCTAATTTCATTTATTGTCCAGTATTTTTTGTGGAAAGCTGTTTTAATAGGACGGCCAAACGCAGTTTTTCGGCAGACAGTTAGTTATCTGTTATTAATGCAGTTATTAACGATTTTGTTTCCTAAATCTAGCTATACGCTTAACGATAAGGTACGTTCGGGTGATATTGCGCTTGATTTGCTAAAGCCACTGGCTGTTCGAACTCAGTTACTCTGGGAAAGTTTAGGTTATTCTATTGCTAAGTTTTTAGTAATTGGCTTAGTCATTTTAGTACTTTATTTTTGGCTCTTAAATTTCCAAGTCTCTTTATCAGCGATATTAATGGTCGTAGTAGCTGGTTGCTTAGCGTACTTTTTATATTTTGAGTTAGAACTAATTCTGGGAACATTCTCTTTTTATACATACAGTATTTGGGGAATTTCTACCTTTAAGGAAGCAGTTTTGCTTGTTCTTGCCGGAAATGTTTTTCCAGCTAACTTCTATCCAGATGCTTTAAAAACGCTGTCTTCTTATTTGCCGTTTCAGTATTCGTTTGGTGCGGTCGGAATGTTGGCTGAAACACCATCTTGGTCATTTTTTAGCCAAGTAGTGCTGATCCAAATTTTATATTTATTACTATTTAGCTTCGTGTATAAGTACCTTTTTAAACATGCAGTTACTAAAACAGTAGTTCAAGGAGGCTAAAAATGAGATATCTAAAATTGTTTTTTGCCTATTTAAAAGTTAATTTAAAATCTCTTGCTGTTTATGATCTTGATTTTTACTTTGCGATTGCAGGCATGATTATTCAGAATGTACTTAATATTGTTGCTCTGAGGTTTATTTTCAATTTAGTACCACGAATCAAGGGTTATAGTTTTGAGCAATTACTGCTTACTTATGCCTTGGCGACGCTTGCATTTGCAATCTTTCGCTGCTTTTTTATTAATGCGCTTAATATTTCCGACTATCTTCATCAGGGTAAGCTTGATACGATCCTAATTAAACCGGTTAGCCCGCTTTTCCAGCTAGTCAATGAGCGAGTTGATGAAGACGCGTGGGGTGATTTGCTGGTTGCACTTTTATTGTTAGTGCTGGTTGATATTCGGCTACATAATCCCTGGTACATAACGGTGATGTTTATTTTTATTTCACTGTTTACTTCTTTAATTTTCTTAAGCTTAGCAATTCTGGGCAATATTGTCTCACTTTGGTCTAATGGCTTAGCCGACTTGGCTGAAACCACGTTTGACTTTTTTGAGATGAGCAAGTACCCGTTATCAATCTATGCGGAAGGATTTAGATTGGTTTTAACTTTTGTGTTGCCACTAGGCTGGGTAGCCTCAATTCCGCAAGAAAAAATTGCTCAAGAGCATGAATGGATCTGGCTGGGAATTATTCCGGCAGTTTGTATTTTATTCTTTTTACTTATTTACCAATTGTGGCGACTCTTTTTGCAGAGATACCAAAGTACTGGTAGCTAATTTAAGTAAGTAAAAAGCCTTTGATTTTTCAGTCAAAGGCTTTTTAATTTTTAGCGAGTAAAGTTTTGGTCTGCGGGAGTCAATGGTCCTACAACCCGATGAGGCGTGTACAGTTGTTCAAGGTAATGTAAATCTTCAGTAGATAAGTCCAAATTAACGGCATCGACAGAGGATTTAAGGTGATTAGGATTAGTTGCACCAATAATTGGAGCAGCTACTTGAGGTTTGTGAAGCAGCCAAGCTAAGGCAATCTGTGCTTGCGGCACATTGTACTTAGCGGCAAGTTCACCCACACGCTTGATAATTGGCATATCTTTTTCTTTGTCCGCATCATATTTTACTTGCGCTGGCTTATCAGTCTTGTAGCGCAAAGTATTGCCACTCCATTGCCTAGTCAGGCGGCCAGAAGCAAGTGGGCTATATGGTGTTAATGCGATATCTTGGTCTTGGCAATATGGAATCATTTCGCGTTCATCTTCACGATACAAGAGATTGTAGTGGTTCTGCATGGAAATAAATTTGGTCCAGTTATGTTTTTCAGCTATATTTTGCGCTTGTTCGAATTGCCAGGCAAACATAGCTGAAGCGCCGAGATAACGCACTTTTCCTGCTTTAACAAGATCATGTAAAGCCTCCATTGTTTCTTCAATTGGTGTTTGGTAATCCCAGCGATGAATAATATAGAGATCAATATAATCCATTCCTAAGCGTGTTAGACTTTGATCAATTTGCGTCATGATGGCCTTGCGTGATAAGCCATGCTGGTTAGGATCATCAGTTGGTGTATAAAAAACTTTGGTAGCAACGACTACTTGGTCGCGTGGGGCTAATTTTTTTAAGGCCGCGCCAAGATATTTTTCACTGTCGCCATGGGAGTAAATATTAGCAGTATCAAAAAAATTAATTCCTAAGTCTAATGCTTGTGCGACTACTTCCTCGCTTTTTTGTTCATTAACTGCCCAAGGAAACATGCCAGCTTCTGGACGTCCGAATCCCATTGTACCTAAACAAATTCGCGACACGTCTAAACCGGTGTGACCTAATTTAGTATATTTCATCATAATTCCTCTTTTCTTACGAATTTTCTTCGGCTAATTGACTTGCAGCTTGATGAATTACTTGCACACTATTGATAACAAAGGGAAAACCAACGTAAGGCAAAAGCTGGATTACTGACCAAATTAATTCGCTTTCGGTATTGCCAGCCTTTAAACTTCCGCGTGCATGAGCCCTGATCTGAAATTCAACATTTAATGTAATAAGAGCTAGTAATTCATAGCGCTCGCGATCGCGAACCGGCAAAGTCTTCCGGCTATAAAAATCATTAAAAAAGTGCTGCGTTAACGCATGTGGAATAAATTGACCGGCTTCATCGGGCAAATCTTTTAGTAAGTTCTTGATTTCTGTACCGTAAAGCCTACTTTGCACTCTAGCGCCAAAATCTTGATCGGTTGCAGTTTCAGTTAGAGACAGCTGAACTTGATGCTGAGCAAAAACTTTTTGAATACAAGATAATGCCTGCTCAACTTTTAATGTGCCGATAACAGGTACTAATTGGTAAATTACTTCGGTAATTGTTTCAGGCTCAACATGCTTATTTAGTGCTTGCTCAACTTGATCAGGCAGCTGCTTAATTATTCCCTGGGTAATACTAGCAATTATTGGAATTAAAAAGCGATCTTTTTGTAAGTGCTTTGCACAATGATTGTTAACATCATTAACAAAAGGGGTAACTAATTGGTTAAATTCTTCGATAAGTGGTTTATTCACAGTATTTTCTCCTTTATTAACTAAATTCTAGTGTGAATTATTAATAGTGTAAAATGCTTATCGTGCATGATTAAAGATAATTTTAAGTAATTATAACGGTTAAAAGATTGATTCCTTTAGCAATTTTAAAAATAGTTCCGCTACAGGTGATAGACTGACCTCGCGTTTCCAAACGACTTTAATTGGGTATTGCAATTGGGGCGCAAGCTTTCTAAAAGTGACGCCAGAGCCGGGTGAAGTGTTAACTAGGTTATCCAGGGTTAGCATCAGTGCAGCATTATTTTTGACCAGCAAAGTGCCATTGAAGTTTAGGTTATAAGTACCAATAAAGTTGACCTTTTCTTTGTAATTGCCCAGCCAATTTTGAAAAGTATGAAAATTGACCGCCTGCTGTGAATTTAAAACTGACCGACCAACTAAGTCCTGTGGCGTAATCATTTCTTGTTTGACTAGCGCGTCGCTAGTATTCATTAATACGCCCCAAGTGTCTTTTTCAGGCAAAGTTAAAGAGGCGTAATTTGGTGTGGGTGCATCCCCAATAATAACCGCAAAATCAACTATGCCGTTAGTTAGCTTACGTTCGGCATAACTATAGTCGCCGCTTAAAAGGTGAATTTTAACGGTTGGGTGCTCTTTAATAATCGCACTCACAACATTCATGATGCGCTGCATACCAATACTTTCGCCAGCAGCAATGGTTAAGTCGCCACTAATAAAAGAAGATGATTCTAGATTGCTTTTAGTCTTGGCAGTTAAAGCCAAGATTTCTTTAGCTTGCTCTAGCAGGTATTGTCCAGCAGGAGTAAGCGTCAATCGCCGTGACTTGCGGCTAAATAACTTAACGCCTAATTCATCTTCTAGATCCGCAATTTGTCTAGACAATGCGGGTTGGGAGATTAACAGTTTTTGTGCTGCGTGTGTCATATTGCCTTCTTGTGCAACCGCAACGAAGTAATTTAAAACTCGTAATTCCATTTTCTTTCTCTTTATATGTTTATCTGTTTTTAGTTAGTGATTTTTGACTATTTTTTAATGCAAACTGGTTATGTTTAGTAATCATTAATGAGTATTTCACATCGGTAAAGTAAGTATCTACAATTAAGATATCATCATCTTTTAACTAGTATTGAAAGGAGTCTTTCAAATGAATGAATGGTCAAAAGCGGTCCTAGATAATTTTACTCATGACGAGGCGATTAAAATTGAGCCTTTTTATGAAGATGGCAAAACTCACGCCACGCCGGTAACGATTTGGTTTGTGATTATTGCAGGTAGAATTTATATTAGGGCATATCACGGACAAGATTCTAAGTGGTATCAAGCAGCCGTAAAGCAAGGTGCAGGTCAAATCACAGCTGGCAATCAAACTTATCAAGTTAACTTTACCGCTGTTAGCAACAATACTGAAATGGATCAGCGAATAAATCAGGCATATCATCAAAAGTATGAGGGTCAGAGCCCATTAGAAGGGATGACTTCTCCGGCGGCAATTAAAGCAGCAATATGTATTACGCCAAAGCAAGATTAAGCTAGTCTAGAAGATATTAGTAAGCGAAAAGCTCCAACTACTAGGAAGTTTAAGGTGCTAAATTGGAATAGTAGTAAGCCGGATCCGATCAACTGTGCAACCAAATAAATGATATCATTAATGCTATTTTTCAAAGCCTTCGGCTTCAGCAAGTTCTTCGGTATCATTAATTAGAGGCATTTCGAGCCTACCTAAATGAAAGCCGGTAATATCTGACATGAGATTAATTCCGATAACAATTAAAACTAAATTACTACCAGCAAAGCTACGTCTAAAAAGTAAACTAACAATGATATATGGTCTAAAGTATGGTCTAAAGCGAATGCTGGCTAATCAAACCATAATTAATTTCTTAACTTGATTGGAATGAGCGAGTATAGCGAGCAATTACAAAAATTTATGCAAAAAAAGGGACTATTTTGACTAAGAATTGTCGAATACGCCAATCTTTAATTCCTTTTTCTTTTTTATTGTATACTAAAGGCATAAAAGGATAGGTATATACATCTAAATTAGTAAGCAATATTATGAAAGATTGGTTACGTGGTACATCAATTATTATTTTTTTCAGTGAATGAAATCGCATTTTGGAAATTAATGATGTTGACAGATGTGCAATAAGTTTTTGATGGATTACTTATAAAGTTTAGGCAAAAATGATTAAATTTTATAAGGTGTGAATTATGAAGATAAAACTTAGTAAAATTTTTCCTATTTCAATAGGCATTATATTATTAATAATTGCGATAAAAGATTTTTCTCCTTGGCGTAGTCCAAGGGAAATAATAATAGCACTACTAACATTAGCAGTGGCATTATGGCCCACAAGTAAAAACCAAAAATCAACTTCTTCTGAAACGGATTACTTAGTTGATCACAAAGTTGTAGTTTATTCAGAGCGTATTTATTTAGCGATGTTCTTCGTCTTTATAGTTTTATACTATTTAGATGGGAAAAATATCTTACTGGGTGTTATATCTATTTATTCATTATTACTTTGGCTTGTTCAGCAGGTAATAATAATTGTTTTAGACTTATTAAAAAGTAAAAGAAAATAATTAATTTTAGAGGCATACTCTATAAAAAGGCTAGCTTAATTCCGCCAATAAAGCGCAAAGACGGCATTAGAAGTATAAATATAAACTGGATAGGTGCTTTTGTCTTTTGGGCCGCGTAAAAGACTTATTGTTAAGTCAAATTATACTTTGTTTAAAGTAAAAAATTGGGAGATTAACAGGATGAAAATAGCAGAAGCAGCGCAAAAAACTAACGTAACTCCAGTTACCCTGCGCTATTATGAAAAAGTTGGCTTAATTCCGCCAATAGAGCGCAAAGACGGCATTAGAAATTATAGCGAAGCTGATATAAACTGGATTGGCTTTATCAGATGCATGCGTCAAGTGAGAATTCCCGTTAATGACTTACTCGAATATACTAAATTAGTTCAAAAGGGCACGGATACTAGAAAAACCCGGCGCGCAATTTTAGTTAAAGAATTAGAAAAGCTTGAACAAGAAAATCACAACATCCAGCAAACAATTACGCGCTTAAAAACTAAAATCACTTTGTACGATCAGGGCAAAATTAAGTAAAGTGTTATTTTTTATTTTGCCCATAAAAATTTAACCAGTAACTGAGCTACCTGCTTGTTTTCATGCAGCTTGCTGTGTTGAGCGTTTTGCCCGTGAAATTCGTGTTCTTGGTAAGATCGTGCGCGTTTACTAACTAAGTAACGGTAAGAGCGGGAGGAGTTATTGTCAACTGAACCATCTGTTCCGTTACCAGTATTACCGTAGATATTTAGTACGCGGGCATTTTGCGGGAAAGTCCTTCTTAAAGGCAGTAGTCCTTTGTAGCCAGTATCCATTTTTTCTGGCTTACCATTTTTAGTTAAAATAGTATGCTTGGGTGCGCCGAGTTCGCCGAGATAGCCGTTATAATGGCCTGCAATAGAAACTTGTTTATTCAATTGCGGCATTTTGGAATTAGCTGCATTATTTTTTAAATAATAGGCAATTTGCAGGTTGCCCATGGAATGACCGACTAAATTGATTTTATTAAAATTGTATTTCTTCTGCAGCGCTACTACTACGTCTTTAATGTAATTACTACTTTTAGTTAAAGCACGAGCCTGATCGGTTTCATCTGGGAAAATACTTTTATTATTAAGTAAGTTGACCTCAATGATGGGATTTTTAGCATTAGTACTGATGGTTTTATCAAACGTAACTTTGCCGTCTTGACTAACGTCAGCTCTTATAATTGAGTTAGTCGCGTTACAAGCGCGGGCATAATTTGCCATGCTTTCTTCTGCATGATAGCTGCTGCCCCAACCATGAACAAAGATGGTGGGAGTAGCAATTGTTTTAGCTGGATTTTGCTTTTGCTCTGCCTTATTAAAGAAGAGCCACCAGCAAGCTAGTAACACAAGAATTGCTAACAAGCCACTCAGAACTGCCTTGCTTTTTTTCGTCATTTTTAATCCTTAGTAGACTTTGAGAGTCTAAAGTATATTTTTAATATCAGCTGTAATTTGCTTAACCGTCAAATGATTATCCTGGTAGATTTGCTCAACAGGAGTTTGGTCGGTATAAACCCGCTTTTGCCCGTAATTAAGGACTTTGACATCTTTTTGACCAAGATAAGAAGCTACTTTTTGACCAAAACCGCCGTCTAAGGTGTTATCTTCCAAGGTAACAATGACTTTGTGGTTAGCTGCTAGTTCGTCTAAAGCTGCCTGATCTAAAATATTGGCGGAAATAGGATTGACTAACGTTGCATTTAGCGCGGTAGCAACTTGTTTTCCGAGGCTGTAGAAGTCGCCTAGGGCAAGAATTGCAACCTTTTGCCCAGGATTGATGCGGTATGTTAATTCGCTATAATCAGTGGCAACTTCTTGGTCATCACTGACAGGAACGTTAGCGGGTAATTTAATGGCAACTGGATGCTTTCTTTGCTTGATTGCCCATTCAAGCATTGCTTGTTCTTCTTTTAAAGTCGTTGGAGCTAAGTAAAGCCAGTTGGGCAAGTTGGCAACCATTACTTGATCAAAAATGCCAAGGTGAGTCTTAGAACCATTTGAAATTCGGCCACCAGCAACAAGCATGACTACTGGTAGGTCGTTGGCTGCAACGTCATGGGAAAGCTGGTCAAAAGCGCGCTGTAAAAAGGTGGAATTTTCCATTAAAACTGGAATGCCGCCTTCTTTAGCAAAACCAGCAGCAAAGGCAACTGATTCCTGCTCGGCAATGCCAACATCGGTATAGTTTGCCGGGTACTCTTGCTTAAAGTGGTCAAGATCAAAGACGCCAGGAATGGCAGCATTAATTGCCATAATGTTTTGGCCAGCCTTGATTTGCTCCTTGATGACATCTAGTGCAATCGAATTAGGGGTTGGCGCAGATGAAACTGCGGCTGTCGGTTGATCAGTAGCTAAATTAAAGGGACTAACCCAATGGTGGGCCTCTTCATCTTGAATGGCAGGCTTATAGCCTTTACCCTTAAGCGTGTTGATATGCAGCAAGATTGGGTGATCGACATCTTTGACCGCTTTAAAAGCGTTAATCATTGCTTGAAGGTCATTACCATCTGCAACGTAACGGTAATCAAAGCCCATTGCCTTGAAAGGATTTTCTGCCGCTTCGCCATTAGAATCACGCAATTTCTGCAGTGCCGTAACCAGTCCACCAACATTTTTATCAATTGACCACTGATTATCATTAACGACGACAACTAGGTTATGTTGCTCAATTGCGGCATTATTAAGACCTTCAAAAGCTAGGCCGCCAGTCATTGACCCGTCACCAATTAAAGCCATGATATTTTCATGTCCGCCTAGTAAATCACGTGCCTTGGCCATTCCGGTTGCCAGGGCAATTGAGGTCGAGGTGTGGCCGATTGAGTAATAATCATAGGGACTTTCATCAGGATTAGTATATGGCGTAACGTCTTCATAATGATCAGGATCAAGCCAAGCTTTTGCTCGTCCTGTTAGCATTTTATGGGGATAAGTTTGGTGGGAAACATCCCAGACGATCTTGTCTTTTGGCGCATTAAATACGTAGTGATAGGCGATGGTTGCTTCAACAATTCCTAAGTCAGGGCCGAGGTGTCCGCCTTCATATGCGTCTTTTTCCAAAATTAGTGTCCTAATTTCTGTGGCTAATTGTTCCATTTCTACGATACTTAATTTTTTAAGGTCTTGGGGACCAGAAATTTTATTTAATAAAAAATCTTCATGCTTATTCATGAAAAAGTGCCTCCCTGCACAATTAAATAGATGATTGTTGACTGCTTTAATTATAAAATACTTTATTTGGGATGAAGAAAGTTCGTAGATTGATTTACGATCTGGATACCCGCAATAAAGCGATTAATCATTAAAATTGTAATACTTAGAGCTAAGGTTAAGTCAAATATTAATTGGAAATTTTTTAACCAGTTTTTAGTATTATAATCATTATTAAGAATAATGTTTGGAACTAAAATAATGGGATAGCAAAATGACAATTGGCGCTTTATTAAAACAGTACAGACTTGAAAATGGCAAGACGCAAAAAGAATGGGCGGCTGGCATTGTCAGCCCTTCGTATTATTCAAAAGTTGAACAAAATAAGCATCGCATTACCGCCGAAGACTTGATTGCAGTCTTGCGCGCAAACCAAATTGGCTTGTGGGATTTCTTTCAAAGGCTGGATGATAGTGAACGGCAACAATTTGATGAATTTAAATTTGTTGATCATGCAATTAACCAAGCATGGTATCAAAATGATCAGGCCAAGCTGAAGGAAATTAGGCAATATGTTAAAGATAGTACAATGGCTAATCAAGACAAGTGGTTGCTTTACCTTGATGCAGTCGAGGTGGAAATTAATAATCAGCCAGAAAAATTAAGTGCAGAAAAACGTGCACAATTAAAAGAGTGGCTGTTTGATTTTACTGATTTTGACGAAACCAAATTACGAGTTTATATCAATTTGATGCCATTTTATGACCTTGACAGCAACCTGCTCTTTAGCAAAAAAGTTATTGCTAAATTGCAAAAGTCGGATAAGTCGCGGCATCAAACAGAATTATTAGGCATAATTGGCAATTTGTTGATTGATTTAATTAAAGCTAAGCGATATGACGATACCGGCTGGTTGATTAAAGCAGCAGCTAAGATGGCAACAAGGCCAGAGCTGTTTTTCTATAAAAACGTCTTGCTGGTGCTTGAAAACATGGTTAATTATCATTTTGACCATCAAGATAAGTATTTGGAAAAGTGTGAATGGGCAATTAAAAACTTTACCTTAATAGGGATGCCTGAGTATGGTAGTGAAGTGGATTCTTTTTTCCGCCAATACTGCGATTAGGAGCGCTGGCTAATATAAAAATCTATTGGCTTGCTAGCAAATAAAAAAACTGGTGCTATGATAGGTTTATATATGGAAACCATTGGTTATAAAGGAGTGATTCTTAATGAAAGTTGGTTTTATTGGAACCGGGGTAATGGGAAATGCGATTTGCCTCAATTTATTGCAAGCTGGTCATGAGCTCTGGGTTTACAACCGAACAAAAAGTAAAACGGATAACTTGGTTGCTAAGGGTGCGACTTGGTGTGAAAGTCCAAAAGCGGTAGTTGAGCAAGCCGAAGTGATCTTTTCAATCGTCGGTTTTCCTAAAGATGTCGAGCAAGTTTACTTTGGCGAAAATGGGATTTTGACAGCAACCGTTAAGGATAAGTACTTGGTTGACATGACCACATCAAAACCGGCACTTGCTCAGCGCATTTTTACCGAAGGTGAAAAGCTTGGCGCTAAAGTTTTGGATGCACCTGTATCTGGTGGTGATTTGGGTGCTAAAAATGGTACGCTGACGATTATGGTCGGTGGTGATAAGGCAGCCTACGATGATTTGGTAGATCTTTTTAATGATTTTGGCAAGTCAGTTCATTATTTTGGCCCAGCTGGTTCAGGACAAAATACAAAGATGGCTAATCAAATTATGATTGCAGGTACAATGACTGGAATGACAGAGATGCTGGTTTATGCCAAGAAGGCTGGACTTGATCTTAATGCCGTGCTAGAAACTGTGGGTGCCGGTAGTGCGGCAAACTGGAGTTTAAGCAATTATGGTCCCCGAGTTTTAAAGGGTGATTACACTCCGGGCTTTTTTAGCAAGCACTTTTTAAAGGATCTCAGAATTGCGCTAGATACGGCTAAGGAAATGAAACTTGAGTTGCCGGCAACCGAGAAAGCGGCTGAGCTTTACGCTAAACTGGTTGATGAAAAAGGACTAGGCGATTTAGGAACGCAGGGCTTAATTAAACTTTGGTGGAATTAGCTGCGTTAAAATTGCAAACTAAAAAACGACCGATACTAATGGGGGTTCTTATCAGTATCAGTCGTTTTTTTAATATCTACTAACTTATAGTTTGCTTTTAACTTCTGCTACACCGTCCAAAACGTTCGCGTAACGAGCCAAAATAAAAAGATAGTCAGATAATCGGTTAATGTATTTTAAGCAAGCAGGAGCCAATTTTTGCTCTTCAGCGTCCAATTTAACCATTGCTCGCTCAGCTCGTCTGGCAATTGTGCGAGCATAATGTAAGTGTGATGCTGTTAGCGATCCGCCAGGTAAAATAAAATGGGTTGTTTTTGGAATTTGCTGGTTAAGCTCATCGATTTGTTTTTCAAGCGCGGTAACTTTAGCGCTAGTAATCTGCTCATGCCGTTTGACAACAATGTCACTTTCAAGTTCGTATAGATCACGTTGCAAATTTTGTACTGGCACCAATAACTTTTGGCAATTAGCGGATAAACTTGCGGCTACAACGCCGAGATACGAATCAAGTTCATCAATGTCGCCTACGGCAACAATTTGGAGGTCATATTTGGGTACCATTTTGCCCGTAACTTGTTTGGTAAAACCATGATCGCCAACTTTGGTATAAATTTTGATAGTCATGATAGCCTCTTTTGGTAATGATCAAGTGCGATGTTAAGGGGTTTGTATAAAATAGGATAAAAAACTAAATTACCAATGGCATGGTAAGTATCAAAGGTCAGGCTGCCGGCCCAATAAGCTAGAAAGGCTTGGAAGCCGCCAAAAATGGACATCCCGAAATCAACAAAACAACCATATTCCCAGCCTAAAAACGTGACAAGTATTAGTTGCAAAATAAAGTGCTTTTTTAATGGCGTAAATTTTGCAAATAACGCCACGGTTAAAACGCAACCGCCATAGGCAAGAACCTGCGAAACGGTCCAAATACCAAATCCCAGATAGATGTTAGAAACGACCATCGTTAAAATGGCCAAAGCAAAACCAAAAGTAAAGCCCAAATTTAGCGTAACGATCATTAAAATTGCAGTAACTGGTTGAACATTAGGTACAGGAATAATTTTAAAAATTCTAAGCGCCACGCACATTGCGGTTAAGATTGCAAGAAGTGCTATTTTTTTGGTTGAGTTGTGCATAATTAATTAGTTCACCTTAGCTAGAGTGAATTTAACCTTGTCTTTATTACCCACTCTTTGCTCAGTTGCGCCCTTGTTAGCGAATTTACCGTTAATGGTATATGTCCAGTAAATGTGTTTTGCTTTATTTTGACTCTTGCCGGCAATCGAAGTAATAAAGCCGTTAGTGCTCTTTACGTGCCATAGTTTCCTAAGTCCTTGCATAACTGTTGAATGCTTAGCTAATTTAACCGTCCGCTTTTTATAATTCTTATTATTTACTTTAAGAGTGTAGGTAACGTGAATTTTGCTTGCTGCACTAACCGTAGTAGGTGTTTGTGTAGTTTCATAACCTGCAAAGGTAAAAGTGAAAATTGTTGCTAAACTGGTAATGACTGCTAATTTATTTTTTTTCATGATAAAAACTCCTCGTAATATTTTTCTGATAACGTAATAATTTGTAATTTTGACTATTTAACTGGGCAAGCGCCGTTTTCACAATCTTCTTGATCAACAAGTTCTAAGTCTTTTTGATCGTCATGTTGTTTGGTAAAGACACTAGCAACATCGCCTGAAATCTGAGCTTTGCGCTTTTCATAAGTTTCCTTATCAATTGGCTCTTTTGGTGCTTGTTCTAATGAACCACCATAATAAGGCAATAAAGAAGTTGACTTAATTACATGACGGTATTGCTTAAACAGCGAATTAATCTTATCGCCCTCCTCTTTTTGGAACGTGACGGTACAACTAACAGCATTGTCGGACCAGTATGTTTGTAAAAACGCTTGGGTGGCAAATTGCTCTTCGATTGAAACCGTCCCGGCAGAAGCAAAGTTTTCACTATCCGCATGGGCTGCCCGTAATGGAAATTCAACACAAGTAGTGTTTGGTGAATAAATATCGGGTTCAGAATAATAGCCGCAAGCTGCTAATGCTTTTAATAATGGATCGGAAGCTTGGAAACGAATTCGCTGAATTAAATAGCCAGCATAGTGGAAGTGCATTCCTTCAGATGCCCCTGCAAGTTTAGCTACAGTTCCTGATGGCTTAACAGTAGTATGCTTAATTGATGGCTCGCAGTGCAGCGCCTTGCTATACTCATTGTCTGCATCAACAACGGCTTGATATGCAGAAGTAACCATTTTGATTCCTTTAGGATCGTAGATCGGCACCTTGATTTTTTCACCAGTTTCTTGATCGACCTCATCCTTAAAGCCGGTAACAACCCGGTGGCCTAGATCATTTAAGAGCCAATCTTGAATTCCTGACATGGAAACACCGATACGCCGGTTTTTATAAATAATCTGGCGAGAAATCTCCCAGTCGTAGGCACTAAAGGTTACGCGCTTGGTGTAGCGTGCGGCCAGCTTGAAGACATCTTGAAGATTCCAGCCTTGTTTTTCAGCGATATAAGGGAAAACTTCAAATAGGTTGCATGGCTCGCCATTTCCAAGCGAGATCTCACCACACGGATTGGTTCCCTCGACTTCGCCATCAATGTCTTTTTGATAGCCATCAATTATACGGCCGTAATTGCGCGATAAATCAAGGTTAACAATTCCCGGCTCACCATTCTCCCGAATACCATTGGCGATAGGCTCATAATCATTAAATTCAGCGTCGATTGCGACACTATTATTAGAAGCCCAGCGATGATGATAGAGCTTATCTTTATCCTGTTTCATTGTGATGAAGTCCTGGTCATCATTTGAACCAAGCGCCAATTCTGCTGATCTTCTGACATTGCCAGCAACAACGGTTTTACCGATTAAATTGCAGATATCGGTGCCATCAACGGAAGTTAGGTGACCGCCAACCCGATCATTAATAATTTGATTAATTTCAAAAACCATTTCTACTAGTGGCATTGGTCCTGAAGCTGTTCCGCCAAAACCATGAATCTTGGCGCCATAAGGTCGAATATCACTGATATCCAAAACTAGCTTTTGCTTGTTTTCAGGATTGGTTTGGTTAAAGTGCATATCGATTAGACGTGCATTGGCTAAAACCCAGCCTTCGCGAGTATCGGGCAGCTTGTAGTAAACGTAATCGGTAGCACCGTCATTTTGCTTTTTCCAAGTTGCTTTGTCAGTTGCACCCAACTTAACTGAGTCTTTGTAAGAAGTGCTCGTCTTATCGATTACAACCGTTAAATCAACTTTTTGATCAACTGGTGGAATTTTGGCAATATTTTCTTTTACGACAGAAAAACCAACACCGCCACCTTTCATAAGTTGATCGAAAGTAAAAGAAAAAGGCATTGAAACAGCTTGTTGATCCTTAGATAAGTAAGCAGGAACAATATGACTGTCACCATATTTTTGTGGTCGGATTGCGATAAACCAGCAATTGTTCAATGAATCACCGTTGCGCTTTTGGTAATCAGTTCCAGACACCCAAAGATTACGTCCAGATGGAGTGGCGGCAAGCCCGTAAACTAGCCGGTATAATTCACGGGCCTCATTAGTTAATTCGGTGATGACTTTCTCAGAAGGTGAGTCTGCAAGGCGCGGGTCAAGGTTAATGTTTCCTTCAACCACGCGTTTGACGGTTTCATCCCACTCTTCGGACCGGTTTTCTTGTGGAAGCCACCGAGCATAGGTCCGCTTGTAGGTAACCCAGCCTAATTCGCCCCAGTGAGGTGAAATATTTTGTTTCACTTGATCAATATAAGCCTGATCTAAGCTTATTGTTGTGTTTTTCATGTGTAAAATAGCTCCTAAAAACTAACAAATGTTCCACACATACATTATGTATGGCTACAGAAAGAACTATACCACAATATCTTGTATTTGATAGCGGATATGCTACTGTAAAACACGAACAAAAAACCCGAATTAATGTAGGAGTAAGATTCGCTAGAAATAAAAAAAATCATATAGGAATAGCTGTACACAAAAAAGCACAACAAGTATTAGAATTTACTTATCGTGCTTAACTAATCTTAGTGAATTATTTATTTATTATTTAAAAACCTAAGAGTGCAACTGCAATGAAAATTACTGCCCCTGTTATGATTAACGGAACCAACAGGTGAATGAAAAAAATAAATATAAGCCCGCAGGCCAGCAAAAAAAATAAAATTTTAAGCGTTCCGATCCCCAGTTTAACAAAAGCCCATATTAGAAAAATAATCAATAAAAGAGTAAGCATGTTTAATTATTCCTCCAATCAAAATATGAAAGAATTATATGCGCCATTTTTAAGATAAGATAGCCTTTTGCTTAATTTTAAGAAAAACATAATTTTCTCATTATAACTAAAATACTGGTATAATAGTTTTCCATGCTAGTATGTGTTATTTCCTAGGAAATAACTAGAAAGGGTGAAGTTACTTGCATTTCAAACAGATTATATTTGATGTTGATGATACATTAATTGATTTTGCCGATACGGAGAATTTTGCTCTTCATAGTCTTTTTAATGCACATCATTGGGAACTTACAGATGAAATCCAACGGCAATATCATTCTTATAATCAGGGACTTTGGCGGGAACTTGAAAATGGTACAATTACTTATCAAGAATTAAGTGAAGCGGTTTTTCATAACTTTTTGAAGAATACTTTTAATACTGAAGTTAATGGTCTCGCTGTTATGAATGAATATCGTTCTTATTTTTCTCGTGCATATAAGCTTTTGCCTGGAGTAAAGGACACTTTACGTTTTGCCCAGAAACAACATTTTGAATTAACAATTTTGACTAATGGCGAAACTTTTATGCAGAGACATCGCCTCGAACTAGCAGGAATTAAAGACTATTTTAATTTAATTGTTACTTCTGAAGAAGCTGGCTATTCTAAGCCAGATAGCCATATTTTTGACTATTTCTTTGCACGGACCAAGTTTGGTCCAAGCGATACAGTTTTTTTTGGCGATGGATTACAGTCCGATATTTTAGGTGCAGAGAATTATGGCTTTAGTAGTATTTGGTATAATCATCGTCATCGAAAAAATAACATGAACTTGCATCCGTTGTATGAAGTAACAACTTATCCACAATTTGTTAAGCTTTTAAAAAACAATTTCCCAAAATAGTTTAAATCTGTTAATGTAATAATGATATATACTTTAATATACTAAAAGATAACGAATTAAGAGGTGAAAATGATGACTGTTGATATTCATTCTATTTCCGACACTTATCAATTAAATAACGGCGTTAAGATTCCAGCTATTGGACTTGGTACTTGGCAAACGCCTGATGGTGATGTTGCAAAAAATGTTGTTAAGGATGCTATTAATTTAGGTTATCGTCTGATTGATACTGCTGCAGCTTATGGTAATGAGGTAAGTATTGGTAAGGGAATTAGAGAAAGCGGTGTTAACCGTTATGACCTTTTTATTACTACGAAACTGTGGAATGACATGCATGGTTATAAGAAAACCACTGAGGCAATTAATAATAGTCTAGAAAAGTTAGGTGTAGATTATATTGATTTATATTTAATTCATTGGCCTAATCCAGCTGCAATTCGTGACCATTGGGCAGAAATGAATGCTGGAAGTTGGCGTGCAATGGAGGAAGCTCAAATTGCAGGAAGAATTCGTGCTATTGGCGTATCCAACTTTAAGCGTGAACATCTTGATGAACTTTTAAAAGTGGCATCCGTTCGTCCTGCGGTTAATCAAATTTATCTTAATCCAAGCGACATGCAAAACGATACAACTTCATATAATAAAGAATTAGGGATTCTTAACGAAGCTTATAGTCCTTTAGGGCGAGGTGCCTTGTTTAGCAATAAAACTGTTATCGAGGTTGCCAAGCATTATGATAAGACTCCCGCACAGGTTTTGTTGCGCTGGTCGCTACAACATCAATTCGTACCATTGCCAAAATCCGTTCATCGTGATCGAATGAAAGAAAACGCCGCTATTTTCGATTTCGCAATTAGTGAAGAAGATATGCAAGCTTTAGATCATTTACATGGTGTAGCAGAAATGGCTACTGATCCTGATAACACTGATTTTTAATAAGATAAATTTTAAGGTGATAAATGATGAAAGTAGGATTTATTGGAACTGGCAAAATTGGTAAGGCAATTATTTTGGGCTTATTACAAGGCAAAACTACCATTCAAGATATTTATGTTTTTGACGGTGGTCATCGGTCAGCACAAAAGGTTGCAGCTGAACTGAATTTGCACCTAGTAGATGACTATACTGCTTTTAACGACTGCCAGGCAGTGATTGTGGCTGTCGGTGGCTCCGTTATAACATCAATTTTTCGTGAACTGGAGCAAAAGTATCATGGTATCATTTTGTCAACTGGTGGTGGTGATCTTACTACAATCAACCAGGAATTACCGGATGATTCTTCTTTTGTCAAAATTGTTCCTAATACGCCAGTTCAAATTGGTGAGGGGATTACAGCGATGAGTTTTGTTCCCGGAGAAAAGAAACAGGTAATTGACACTGTTAAAGCTCTGTTTGAGCAAATGGGCAGTGTTTATGTCGTTCCTGCAGATTTATTAGGAATTTATGGGACTGTTGCAGGTTGCACACCAGCATATGTTAATATGATGATTGAGGCTTTAAGCGACGCTGCTGTCCAAAATGGCGTTAAGCGGGCCGAATCCTACCAAATTGTGGAACAAATGCTGGTAGGTACCGCAAAGCTTGCTTTATCTAGTAAGAAATTACCTGAGGAATTAAAAGATGAAGTAACTACTCCGGGTGGGTCTACCATAAGAGGTGTAGTTAAGTTAGAACAAGAAGGATTCAGAAATGCTTTGATTCAAGCAGTTAATGCTTCAGCTAATTAAAAAAATATGTCTTGGAAAAAGCCAGTTTATAATTTAAATTACAACAATATTTGTAAGCAAAAACTGATAAATCAACTAGATTTATCAGTTTTTCTTATTTGTTATTGAGCTTTTCTTAAAGCTTTTTTTTATTTTTAGAAAAGCAAAAAATATTTCTAAATCACAATTTACAACTATTTTCTGTAAAGATAAACTTCTTTTAGCACTCTTAGTGCTTCTATGTGGTTACCAATGTTACTGGAAAAATGTGAATCACAACTAATATTGACTCTTGCACCTTATTTTTTACATAGAAGACCGATATCATGACAGTTTTTTAATGTCAGAGCTCCTCTGAAGCTATTTTTAAAATATCTTTCAAATAAAGTCTTATGCTTGTATATACATGCTTGGCTTAGCTAAAAAGTATAGCTGTTTTTGTGCTTTTAATTGAGCTTATAAATATTAATTAATTTAATTCCGCTCTTGTACAGACATCATTCGATATAATAGAATAAAAGTGAAAGGATTTAAAAATGACAGATTCAAAAGCGACCTTAATTGCCCAGGATATTGCAGAAAAAATCCGGCATAAGCAATTTAAAGTAGGTAGTTTCCTTCCAAGTGAAAATCAGTTGACCAAACTCTACGGCACTTCACGCGAAACTGTGAGAAAGGCATTAGAGCAACTTAATTCTTTAGGAATGATTCAAAAAATTCAGGGAAAAGGCTCAATGGTATTAGATTTGGGCAGATATTCGTTTCCTATTTCTGGGATTGAAAGTTTTGCTGAACTTAATAAGTCATTGGGGATGAACGCTGAAACCAGTGTTTTGAAATTGACTAAGACCAAAATGCTGCCCAGCTTGTTTGCAGAGAAATTTCCCCAAGAACAGCAAAATGAGGGAATATATCTTGAGCGGTTGCGTTTATTAGCAAAAGAACCATCTGTTTTGGATTGTGATTTCTTATTTACGCCGCCGATTACTGAATTACCGCTATCGGCAGCTCAAAATTCAATTTATCAATATCTTGAAAATGACTTGGGGCTGGAAGTTTCTTATGCAACTAAGACAATTACGGTTGAAAAGGCAACTGAAAATCTTCGGCGAAAGCTAGCACTTGAAAATGATATGGTTGTTTTGGTAGCAAGTCGCAGTTTTTTAAGCGATACAACGCCGTTTCAATTGACTCTATCATTTCATAACCCAGCAAAATTCAAATTCGTTGATTTTGCACGCAGGCAGAATATTAAGCCGCAATAATTTAGGAGAAAAGTATGACCGTTCTGGGAAAAAAAGTAATTTATCAAATCTATCCTAAGTCTTTTTATGATTCAAATAATGATGGAATTGGTGACCTTCGTGGCATTATTGCTAAGATTGATTACATCAAAAAATTAAATGTTGATATGATTTGGTTTAACCCCTTTTTTGTGTCACCACAAAATGATAATGGCTATGATGTTACAGACTATTATAAAATTGATCCGCTATTTGGCACAATGGCCGATTTTGAAGAACTAGTTGTTAAGCTAAAAGAAATTAACGTTGGTATTATGCTTGATATGGTACTTAATCACTGCTCGACTTCTAATGAATGGTTTCAAAAGGCACTGGCAGGTGACAAAAAGTATCAGAACTATTTTTATTTGCGTAAAGCAAAAAAAGATGGCAGCTTGCCAACCAATTGGCAAAGCAAATTCGGTGGCCCGGCTTGGAGCAAGTTTGGTAAAACAGATTATTATTATCTTCATCTTTATGATTCAAGCCAAGCTGACTTAGATTGGCATAATCCTGAAGTGAGAAAAGAAGCTGCCCAAGTAATTAATTTTTGGCGGGAAAAGGGTGTACAAGGGTTCCGTTTTGATGTCATTAATGTCACCGGAAAAGCAGAAATTCTCGTTGATTCGACCAATCCGGTTGAAGAAAAAGCTTTATATACTGATACACCCGTGGTTCATCAATACCTCAAGGAATTAAATCGAGCTAGCTTTGGTCAGGATAAAAATAGTATTACTGTTGGTGAAATGTCATCAACAACTATCAAAAATTCAATTAAATACTCAAAACCAAGTGAACATGAGTTATCAATGGTTTTTAATTTTCATCATTTAAAGGTTGATTATCAAAATGGTCAGAAATGGACAAAAGAACCATTTGACTTTAGGCAGTTAAAGCAAATTTTCACTTCTTGGCAGGAAAAAATGGACGAAGGAGGAGGCTGGAACGCACTCTTTTGGAATAATCATGACCAGCCAATGGCCATTAATCGGTTCGGGGCAGCGGGTAAGTACCGTGTGAAATCTGCTGAGATGCTCGCTGCAGCCCTACATTTAATGCGTGGAACGCCGTTTATTTATATGGGTGAAGAAATTGGGGCAGTTAACCCGACTTATTCGTCAATGAAAGACTATGTCGATATTGAAAGTATTAATGCATTTACCGAATTAACAAGGGCCGGAATAAGTGAGCAAGAAGCCTTTGAGATTGTCAAAACAAAATCTCGCGATAATTCGCGGACACCAATGCATTGGTCTAATGATCGGTATGCAGGCTTTAGCAAGCACAAGCCGTGGCTAATGCCAACAGGTCAAGGTGAAATTAACGTTGCACAAGAATTGAAAGATGGTGAAATCTTCAATTTTTACCAAAAACTGATCCATTTGCGTAAGAGTGAGGAGTTGATTTCGGACGGACATATCAAAATGTTTTTAAACGATGATTCACAAGTTTTTGCTTATGTCCGTTATTTACAGCACCAGTCGCAAAAGATTGTTGTGCTCAGTAACTTTTATGGTAAAAAACATGAAGTGGAGCTGCCAGACGGCTTGAAAAATCAGCAAGTCGAAATTTTGATCAGTAATTATGCCAAGACTAGCTCTACTTTAGGGGAGAAAATTAGTCTTCGACCATATGAAACTTTGGCCGTTAAACTGGCAAAGTAATTTTTAGCATAATAAAAAGACGCCTAGATTTTAAGTAAAACCTAGACGTCTTTTTTAAGTAAAAGAGGTATCAAGTAAGTAAATGCTACCTTTTTTAAAAGTCAAATCATTAAATGTATTTAAGAAGGGAAATAAATTTATGAAATTAAAATTCTTTATCTAAATCAACGGGAGTATCAGGTTTCTCACCTTTAATTAACTTTAAGTTGTTGTCAAATGAATTGATAACCATGTTACGAACAGCATGTGTTGTGTAGAAAGCTGTGTGTGGAGTTACCAAAACGTTTGGACGGGCAATTAAATCGGCTAAGCGCTTGTCAGGCAATTCTTTGTTACTGAAGTCTTCGTTGAAGATACCAACTTCACCTTCGTAAGTGTCCATTACAAAGCCAAAGATTTTACCCGAATCAAGGCCACGAATGACAGCATCAGTGTCAACAAGTGGACCACGTGAAACGTTAACAATAACAACGTCGTCTTTCATCTTCTTGATTGAGTCATCATTGATCATGTGGACATTCTCAGGAACATCAGGTACGTGAAGCGAGATGACATCAGATTGAGCGTAGAGTTCATCTAAAGTATCAACATAGTAACCCTTCTTCTTAAGAATAGGGTTTTGGAAGATATCATAAGCGATAACTTTAGCACCAAAGCCTTCCATAATTCTCATAAATACTTGGCCAATGTGACCGGTACCAATAACACCAACAGTTTGGTCACGAACTTCACGACCAATTGTAGGTGCCCAGCGGAAGTCATGTTTAGCAAGCTTTTCGTCCATTACCTTATCTTGACGCAAAACCCTTGCAGCTTGAATAGCAGCGTGTTCAGCAATAGCATCTGGTGAGTAAACTGGTACGTTAGTTAACTTGAAGCCAAGTTCTTTTGCTTTCTTCAAATCAATGTTGTCAATACCAACGTTACGAATTGACCAGTTGTGAATACCAAGCTTGTCTAAAGCTTCAATGGTATCTGCCTTATAGTCTAATTGTTGGTAAGTTACAACACCATCAGCACCGTTAGCTAATTCAGCAGTTTCTGGAGTCAAAAGTTGATCAGTGTAATCAACTTCGACATCTGGATGAGCGTCTTTCCACTCGTGGACATATGGCTCTTCGTCTTTACGAATCGCATAAGCATAAATTTTAGTCATAAAATCTAACCTCCATAAATCGTTATTACTATCTCTTGTGCTATTATACACTTGTACCAGATGAATTAAAAATACAAAATTGTGAAATGGATCATTTTAAAAAAACGTTTAGTTTGTAACAACCGCTTACATTTGCATAGTACCAGTTAATTAAGAAAGGAAAATAATTTATTGGCTTTTTACCTAAAGTCGTGAAATTTGTAACAATTTTATAATTACTTAAATATTTTTAAATGTGCTTAAAATAATTTTTCGGGTTAGGCTGCTGGCAGAATTATGTTCTGCTTACTAAAAATTGCCAAATTAAGTTAATGAAGTTGTGAGTCCGTTTTAAAAAACTATATAATGTATAAGATGGATACAAAGGAGAAAAATATGATCTTAATTTCGTGGAATATTGATTCACTGAATGCTGCGTTAACGGGGACTTCTTCTAGGGCTGTAGAAACACGGAAAGTTTTAGAAAAAATCCATGAGCAAAACGCAGATATTATTGCAATTCAAGAAACTAAACTTCGGTCAACAGGACCAACAAAAAAGCATTTAGAAGTGTTAACAAACGAGTTTCCGGAATATGAAATTGTATGGCGTTCGTCAGAAGAGCCCGCTCGTAAAGGCTATGCTGGTACGATGTACTTATATAAAAAGGACTTAGAGCCGACAGTTACTTTTCCTGAAATTGGCGCACCAGAACCAATGGACCAGGAAGGCAGAATCATTACGCTAGAATTTCCCGCTTATTTTGTTACACAAGTTTACACGCCTAATTCAGGAAACGGTTTGAAACGTCTAAGTGAACGACAAGCTTGGGATGAAAAATACATCGCTTATTTAAAGCAGCTGGATAAGCAAAAACCGGTGCTAGCTTGTGGCGATTATAACTGTGCTCATGAAGAAATTGACCTGAAACACCCCGAAACAAATCATCATTCTGCTGGTTTTACTGATGAAGAGCGTGAAGATTTTACCCAGCTTCTTAATGCCGGTTTTACTGACTCTTTTAGAAAAATCAATGGTGACATTGAAGGCGTTTATTCTTGGTGGGCGCAAAGAGTTAGAACGGCGAAGGCGAATAACTCAGGCTGGAGAATCGATTATTGGATTACAAGCAATCGAATTGCCGATAAGGTGACTCGCTCAGAAATGATGGATACGGGTGTACGTGCAGACCACTGTCCAATTTTGTTAGATATTGACTTGTAAATAAAATTTGAGAGAAATCCTAATGACTGGATTTCTCTTTCTTTATATTATAGATAGAAAAATAAGAAATTTAGAGGCATAAAAATCAATGAATGAACCACTGCAAGATGCCATACTTAATGGTCTCTATGATCAAGCATACCCTGGCCATGAGCTTCTCAGTCCTAAATTGTTGCAGAATAATCAAAACGACAACATTTGGTTAACCTTGCGGCAGGAACTGCTCAGTTGCCGCTCATTCACATGGGCAGTTGCATTTATCACACAGGATATGCTCGTCCCCTTAAAAGTCGTTTTGGCGGATTTGGCACGAAAAAATGTTTCCGGGACCTTAATTACAGGTGATTATTTAGCTTTTAATAATCCCCGCGTTTTTCATGAATTAATGAAAATTACTAATCTGACGGTTAAAATTGCCCCTAATACGGGCTTTCACGCAAAAGGCTATCTTTTTGATCATGAGAATTGGGAAACTCTTGTCATAGGTAGCGCCAATTTCACGCGAGCAGCTCTTCTTAGTAATTATGAGTGGGCGCTAAAAGTCAGTTCGAAAGAAAATGCAGCTTTAACTGAGCAAATTAAGCAGCAACTAGTGCAACTTGACAAAACTAGCCAGCCGTTAACTACTGCTTGGTTAAGTGAATACGAAGCTAACTGGGTTAGCCCTAAGCCAAATGCTATTCAGACTCGCTTTACCCCAGCAAAAGCACAGAAGATAACCCCGAATCAGATGCAAAAAGAGGCTCTAAAGAAGCTAACGTGCTTAATTGCTTCGGGACAAAAGCGGGGATTGATTGTTTCGGCGACCGGTACCGGTAAGACATATTTGGGAGCTTTTGCGGTCAAGGATTTTCATCCTATGAAATTTTTGTATGTGGTACACCGCGAACAAATTGCCAAGAAGGTATTAGAAAGTTTTTACCAGGTAATTGGCGGTGATCGCAAAGATTATGGTCTATTGACAGGGCACAAGCACCAACTTGAACGAAAGTATGTTTTTGCCACTGTCCAAACTTTAAGCCAGCCCGAAATGCTCGCTAATTTAAGTGCAACGGAATTTGATTATATTCTAATTGATGAAGCCCACCGGGCAGCGGCTCCCAGCTATCAGCGGGTCTTTGCTAAATTTACGCCGCAGTTTTGGCTGGGGATGACGGCTACGCCCGAACGAATGGATGACCAGGATGTTTACCAGTTATTTGATTATAATTTAGCTTATGAAATTCGGCTCCGTGGCGCATTAGAAAATAAGATGCTTGCACCATTTCATTATGTGGGGGTAGAAGACTATGAAGTAGATGGGGAAAGCATTGATGAAACGACTAATTTGCGTAGGCTCCTTGCGCCTAAGCGAGTTGATTACGTACTAAAGCAGCTCGATTATTATGGTTATTGCGGTAAGCAGGCTAAAGGCCTGATTTTTTGCAGTAGGCAGGAAGAGGCCCGCGAATTAGCGCAGATTTTTACGGCTAAAAACCATCCAGCAATTGCCCTGACTAATGAAGATAGTGAAAAGCAGCGAATGCAGGTAGTTAAGCAGCTCGAGCAAGGAGATATTGAATATATCGTTACTGTTGATCTTTTTAACGAGGGAATTGATATTCCGGCGCTGAATCAAATAATTATGTTGCGCAATACCCAGTCTAGTATTGTTTTTATTCAACAGTTAGGCCGAGGATTGCGTAAATATCCGGGCAAGGACTACGTAACTGTCATTGACTTTATTGGTAATTATAAAAACAATTATTTAATTCCAATTTCTTTAAATCAAGATAATAGTCGAGACCTGGACAAGGCACGTGAGGAAAGCAAACTACCAGGATTTATTGATGTTTCAACTATTAACTTCAGCCAGGTGGCTTCGGCAAAGATCTTAGCTTCGCTAGATTGCATTAAACTTGATAGTATGAAAGAATTGCGTCAGTCATATTTGGATTTAAAAGAAAAAATTGGACGACCACCGCTTTTGCTTGATTTTTATCATTATGGTTCAACCTCGCCAATGGTTTTTGCTAATAATCATGCCTTAAAGCATTACGGCCAATTTCTAGTAAAAATGGGTGAATCGGTTGCTTTAAGTAAAGAACAAAGTGCTATTCTATCTTTTGTTACGAAAGAATTACTTAATGGCAAGAGACCGCATGAATTAGTTTTATTACAATTATTATTAGAAAAAGACAAGGTAACTCAGTCAGAATTTGAAGAAGCGTTAACTACATATAATGCATATATTAATCCTGCAGTACTCAACTCCGTTGAAGATATTTTGACATTAAGCTTTTTTGACATTAAGCAGGGTAAAACAACCAAAAAAGAGCAGTATGGCAATCACGCTTTAATCGAACGCCCAGATTTGTTTACTTATCTGCTCGCACCTGAATTGAAACAAGCGCTCCATGATAGTCAAGATTTTTACCGGCTGTTTTTGGATGCAGTTAAAACTGGCTTGGCGCTTAACCAAGACTATGATAACCAAGAGCAATTTACGCTTTATCAGCAATATGATCGTAAAGATGCTTGCCGCCTATTAAATTGGCCTAAGGATGTTTCGGCCCCGATGTATGGCTACCGGGTTGATAAAAATGAAACCCCAATTTTCATCACTTATAAGAAAGATTCTGCCAAAAAGCGGAGTGCTTTGTACCATAATACACTTGAAGATGGACGCTCTTTGCGATGGTATACGCGCTCGCCAAGGCGCCTGGATTCTGATGAAGTAAAGCGATTGTTAAATACGCCTGACATGAAATTACACATTTTTGTTAAAAAAAGCGATGCAATCGGTAAGCAGTTTTTCTATTTGGGCCAAGCTAATATTCAAAAAGAAACGGTTAAAGAAGAGCAGTTGGGACCAAAGAAAAAAGCAACTGTGGGGATGAACCTGCTGCTTAATAAACCACTACAAGCTAAAATGTACGAATTATTATTTGCAGACTAAAAATTTATCAATTCAACTAAAAAAACTCCTATCTGGTATTTGTTGTTACCAAATAGGAGTTTTAATTTTTAACAAAAGAGAGAATATTTAACGTGAGACAAATGTATTTGGCTTAATATGTTGAAGGATTTCGTAACCAACATCTTTTTCGGCATTTTCATTATCATTAGTTTGATTTAAAAACATGACGATGCCATTTTGATTATCGGTAGTCAATTGTACCCACGTGCCAAAGTGCATACCGTAGAAACTTCCGTATGCGCTTTTTAGCGATTCGTTTTGCTTGAGATACATTCCTCCGCAATACTCAGTGATTTTGCTGTTTAAGTGTGTCAAATAGTGAAAATCACTTTTATCTAAAATTGAACCGTCGCTTAACCCAACTTGAATGCGGTAGTATTCATCTGGTGTAGTAAATAAGTTGCCAGCTCCTGGTATTTGTGAGGCGAGGCTTGCTTTGATGTAATTGGCATTTTGATAATTTTTTCCGCCATTTGAATAATAAGAAATAGGATCTGTTATTCCTTTAGGGATGTTCTGGTAAAGGTAAGTATTCTTAAGACCTAATTTTTGAATTATTCTGGTTTGGATGTTTTGTTCATAAGATAGTCCGGTAATTTGGCGAATAATTCCAGTTAACAAAATAAAATTGCTGTTGTTGTAATGATAAGTTCCAACATTATCAGAAGGCGAATTATTGATATTTTTGACGACCCAATCAAGAGCGTCTGCTTCTGAATAAACAATTCCCCGGTCTATTTCAGTTTTAGCAGCTGTGATACCGGATGTATGAGTCATTAAGTTGCCAACAGAAATATTATTGGCATTTTTCAAGTTTGGGTACCAACGTGAAATTTTAGTATTTTGGTTAAATGCCTTGTCAGTATTTTTGGTTTCGTTAATTAGCTGGACAATGATTGCAGCGGTGATTACTTTTTGTAAAGAAGCTGTTGGATAAGTGACCTTGGGATTACCATTGCCTATTCGTTTGCCATACCATGCGTAACCGTAACTAATTGTTTGCGGAACGCCGTTTTTGACGACGGTAACGACGCCTCTTACGTGGTGCTCTTTGAAAGTGTTTCTAACAAAATTATACATTTCTGTTTGACTGTTTTGCGTGGTTGTAGTTGCTGCCTGCACTGTGATTGCCCCAGTTGCTAATGGAGCTGAGGCTCCAAGCATCAAAGCGGTAGCAAGAGTGAAAAATTTATGTTTCAAAATATTATTTTCTCCCTTTTGAAGATATTAGAAGTATTATAAATCGTTATCATTAACAAAGAAATGCTAAAAGGTTAAGATTCTTTAACAATCTTTGTAAACGTGAAGTAACAATTGAAACGCTGTAAATTTTAAAAATAGCAGAGGTTAACTAAGTAAGCAGCAGCAATTAAAGTAACACCCAGTACTAATTAGTTGAATAAGCTAGCCAAAACATACTTAAAAAAACGCTAATATTAAGGCTTTATTACTAGAATCAAAAATAAATTACAAAAAAGACTTGCAAAAGTAAAAAAGAGTTGCTAATATTAATAACTGTCGTCGGGCGCAAGGCAAGAGCCAAGCGGAAGAGGGCGAAAAAATCCGAAAAAACTAGTTGACAAAGAAGAGCTAGTTTAGTAAGATAATAAACGCTGTTGTAAAAAAGACAACAGCGGGGTCAGAAAAAAGTTCTTGACAAGAGGACAAAGATCTGGCAAAATAAAACAGCGGCGTTTACGAGCGTCGCAGGTA